>JAJRSQ010000083.1 GCA_024278725.1 Chloroflexota bacterium | reverse complement strand
TTCAGGTTTCAATTTCAAGGTTTCCGGTTTCAGGGTTGCAGGGCTTCAGAGTTGCAGGGTTGCAGCTCTGCTACCTTGCTACTTTGCTACCCTGCCACTTTGCCAGATTTCCACCACCCGACGGCACGCTTCCGCCAGTTCGGGATATGCGCGGGATTTCCGTTTCATCCCCCACCGGACAATTTGGCGCGCCAGCGCGAGCCGCCCGCCGTGATACCGCAGCCGGTAGAAGCGGTATCGGCTTTGCCACAGGTTGAGGAAGGATTCCGCGCGGATTTGCCCGGTACTTTGTCCCCCATAATGCACAATTCGCGCCGAAGGGACGCAATACGCCGCCCAGCCCTGCGCTTTGATGCGCCACGCCCAGTCCACTTCCTCCACATACATTTTGTACGCTTCATCCAGCAGCCCCGCCTGCCGCACCGCTTCCGCGCGCACCAGCATCGCCGCGCCGAGCGGGTGGTCAATGGGGAACGGCTCGCCGCGCTCATACCGGTCGCGGGGGTATCTACCGTTGAGTTGGCTGTCATACAGCCGTCCCGGCAGGGGGAGGAGTTCAATCGCCAATTGCCACAAACCGGGGAAATGATACGCGCCGTGTTGAAATGTGCCATCGCCAAATTGCAAATTTGCGCCAACAATGCCGATTTTCTCGCCGGTGTGCAGAAAATCCATCATCGCCCGCAATGCGCCGGGCTTGACGATGGTATCGGGGTTGAGGAGGAGGACGGCGTCCGGCTGGGCATCAATTCGCCCCGGAAAACCGAGCGCCCGCAGCGCGGCGTTGTTGCCCGCCGCAAAACCGAGATTTTTCTCGCCGGCGATGAGCTGCACCTGCGGAAATTCGTCGCGCAGCATTTGCGGCGTGCCGTCTCGGCTGGCATTATCCACCACCCAGATTTCCACATCCAGCGCGCTCTCACGAGCGTCCGCCAGCACCGAAAGCAGACAATCGCGCAATAATTCTTTTACATTCCAACTGACGATGATGATGGCGAGCATAGCAGTTGATTGGAAATTGGAGATTAGAGATTGGAACAATATGACCATCCAATCTCTAATCAACCAATCTCCAACTATCCAAATTGTTTTTGCAAAAATGCCAAATCGAGTTCGGGGTACACCGGGTAACGGTTGAGCAGGGCTTTGATGCGCGCTTTGGCTTCGGTGCGAATGGCGTCATCCAGCACATACCGCGCCTTGCTCTGCTTGCCCGCATTTTTCCCGCTTTCGATGATGGCGGGGACGGTGTTCGCCAGCACCAGTTTGATGATGGCGGCAATTTCTTTCATCTCATCCGCGCCCATACCGAGCGTGGTGGTCGCGGGCGTGCCGATACGCAAACCGCTGGTGTACCACGGACCATTGGTGTCGAAGGGGAGCGCGTTGCGGTTGAGGGTCATCCCCACTTCCCGCAGCACGCTTTCGCCCTGCCGCCCGTTCAGCCCGAAGGGGCGCACGTCGATGAGCAGCATATGGTTGTCCGTGCCGCCGGTGGCGACGGTCATCCCTTCGGCGATGCAGGCGGCGGCGAGGGTGCGGGCGTTTTCCACGATGTTTTTGGCATAGGTTTTGAATTCCGGTTTCGCCGCTTCGGTGAACGCCACCGCTTTGGCGGCAATCATATGCGGCAACGGACCGCCGATGACAATCGGGCAGCCTTTGTCCACATATTCCGCGAATTCCTGCGTGCAGAGTACCATCCCGCCGCGCGGACCGCGCAGAGTTTTGTGGGTGGTGGTGGTGACGACGTGCGCGTGCGGCACGGGGTTGAAATCGCCCTCGAATGCGCCCCCGGCAACCAGCCCGGCGAAGTGCGCCATATCGACCATGAAGACCGCGCCCACTTTGTCGGCGATTTCCCGCATACGGCGGAAATTGATGGCGCGGGGATAGGCGCTGTATCCCGCCAGCAGGATGAGCGGCTTGACTTCTTTTGCCATCGCTTCGAGTTCATCGTAATCGAGCAAGCCCGTTTCGCGGTTGACGGTGTAGGTGTAGGCGTCAAACATCTGCGCGGAAATATTGAAGCGATAGCCGTGGGTCAAATGTCCGCCGGAATAATAATCCAGCCCCATCAACCGCTGATTGCCCAATTTGGCGCGAATGGTGTCCCAATCTTCGCGGGAAAGGTGAGAGGGGTTCATATCGCCCAGCTCTTCCAGCGCAGGGGTTTCCACCCGCGCGGTGAGAATTGCCCAATAGGCAATCAGGTTGGCATCCGCGCCGCTGTGCGGCTGAACATAGGCATGTTCCGCGCCGAAAATTTCGCACGCTGTTTTCGCGGCATAACTTTCCACATCGTCCACGTTGTCGCAACCGGCGTAAAAACGATGTCCGGGGAAACCTTCGGCGTATTTGTCGGTGAACAGGTTGCCCATTGCGAGTTGCGTTGCCAGCGAGGAATAGTTTTCGCTGGCGATGAGCTTCAGGTTGGCGCGCTGGTCTGCCAGCTCCTGCACAATGGTGCGGGCAACATTCGGCGCGACTTTTGAAACTTCGGTCAGGCTGGCGATATATGCCAAAAACGCGGTGTTGATGTTCTCCGGCGCGGTGTTCGCCAGATAAGATTGAATGGGGTTTGTCATGGTGTGTCTCCTTTGAAAATAGGCTGACAGCCGACAGCTATCAGCTTTCAGCTAAAAACCAATATTAATCGGGGTGGGGTCAACATGATCGTTGAAGGCATCAATCGCCACGTCTTCGTGGATCAATCCCGCCCAAAAATAGACCGCATCTTTGTTGCCCAATGGCACATCATTCAACTGAATTGTGCCGGTGACGATGGCGCGTTGTCCGGGCATCAAATAATATTCGGTGTTCCCGTTGATGGTGCGCTGCTCCAGTTCGTCTAAATTGCCAACCGCCCAACGGTACGGGTAGGCGTAACTGGGGTTGCCCTCAAAGTCAATGCCCACCCGCCATACGCCCGACGATTGCGGAAAGCCGAGGGTGTTGAAATTTTCCTCGCTGGCATAATGCGCCCCGGAACCGGGTCCGATGGTGCGAATGGGCACATCGCCGAAGTTTTCCACCGTCAGCGTGAAGGCAATGGTCTGCCCCAGCGGCACCACTTTATCGCCCGTGGCGGGATTGTAAAAGTCCACCGTCCCGCCGAGAATATCCGCGCGGGGAACGCCCCCTTCGGCGATGGTGAGCGTGTCCGTCACCACGGTGCGGTTGCCCACCGTGTCCACCGCTTCGGCGCGGATGATGTACGTGCCATCGGGCGGCGGCTCCGCGCCCAAATCCACGCCGCCTTCATAATCATAGGTGTGGAAACCGGGGTCGCCCGGCTCCACGTCGCGCTCTTTTTCCTCAATGGGATAGCGCGTCTCGCCATCGGGGGCGATGAGATAAACCTGCACGTCCGCTTTTTTGGTGAGATAATAGTTGATGGTCACCCGGTCGTTGATGCCGTCGCGGTTGGGGGTAAACTCTTGAGGATAGACGCTAAATCCCTGAAATTCCGGGCGGGTGGTATCGGCGTTCTGCAGGGTGAGCGTGCCATCCACCCGCGCCGATTGCCCGGCATCGTCCACCGCTTCCACCACCCAGGTGTATTGCCCGTCGGGGAGCATTGCGCCGTCAACCACGCCTCCAAAATCCACCCGATAGCTACCGGTGGAACGGCGGCGCGCGTCGCGGAAATAGTGTTTTTCGCCGGCATCATCTATCAGATAAATTGATAAATCTGCACTGCGGGACAGTTTATAGCTGAAACGGGTCACATCGTCAATGCCGTCGGCGTTGGGGGAAATGGTGTCCAAACTGACCGATACATCATACAGCAGCGGACGGCTGTTGCTGCACGCCGAAAACAGCGCGGCGACGGCGATTATCATCAATAAAAAACCAATACGTTTGAAGCGCATAGAATCAGAACCTCGGAAAGCGGCGTGAAAATCCGCCATATTCTACCAGCGGGAAAGTGTACCACAGGATATAAATTTTGGCACGATTGCGGGCAAGAAATTCGGCGGGCGGTTATGGCGCGGATTGCGGCGGCGGTTGCGTTTGCGGCAGGGTGACAATGAAGCGCGAGCCTTCCCCCGGCGTGCTTTCCGCGCGGATGGAACCCTGATGCCGCTCAACGATTTTGCGGCACAGCGCCAACCCCACCCCCGTGCCCTCAAATTCGGCGCGGGCATGCAGCCGCTGAAAAACGCCGAAGATACGGTCGGCATATTCCTGCTCAAAGCCGATGCCGTTGTCGGCAATCGTGATGCGGCACATCGGGCGCGCCTCGCCTGTTTTCGGGTCACAATTCGAGCGGATGGAAATTTCCGGCGGCACGCCCTGCCGATGAAATTTCAGCGCGTTCCCCAGCAGATTTTGGAAGAGTTGCCGCATCTGCATGGGGTCGGCTTCAATGGTGGGCAATTCATCCACCGTGATGGTCGCCCCCGTCTCGGTGATGCGCGCCTCCAAATCCTGCAGCACGCCCTCCACCACCTCCGAAAGGTTGATGGCAGAAAAGGGTCTCGCGCCGGTGGTGACCCGCGAGAAGGTCAGCAAATCGTCAATGAGCAATTTCATGCGGCGGGCGGCGCTGTCCATCCGCGCCAGATAATCGCGCCCGGTATCGCCCAGTATATCACCATATTTGGCTTGCAGGCGTTCGCCAAATATCTGAATTTTCCGCAGCGGTTCCTGTAAATCGTGCGAGGCGACATAGGCGAAATCTTGTAGCTCGCGGTTGCTGCGCTCCAGCTCGGCGGCATATTTCTGCAATGAACGCTCCACCTGTTTGCGCTCGGTGATGTCCTGCGCGATGACCAGTTGCGCCGGTTTGCCGTCAAAACTGACGGTCATCACCGTGACCATCACATCCCGAATTGTCCCGTCAAAGCGCCGAATTTTCGTTTCCACCACGCGCACCACATTCGGTTTGAGTACCGCCATCCGCTGCAATTCATTAAATTTGGTATGTTCCTCCGGCAGCAGAAAATCGGTGAGGATTTTACCGGCGAAATCTCCGGCGGATTCCGCGCCGTGCATTTTGATTGCCGCGCGGTTTAAATAGACATACTTTCCGGCGCGATGCACGAAAATCGGCACGGGCGAATTTTCCACCAACGTCCGGTACCGCCGCTCGCTCGCTTGCAGAGAAAGAGCGGTGCGTTTGTGCTGCTCCATTTCATCCGTCAGTGCGCGCGTGCGCAACTGGACTTCCCGCCGCAACACCAGCGCGATTATCGCCAGCATCACCCCCAGCGCACTCGCCACCCCCAAACTCCACACCAACCAGCGCGGGAAACGGGTGATGGCTGTTCCCCCGCCGAGCCAGCGGTCAACAGAACGGTAATAAATCGAATTGGGGTCGGATTTCAATACCCGCATCCGGGCGTCAATGGCGGTCAACAAATCGTGGTGTCTGCCCTTCGGCGCGGCGAACAGAATTTCGATGGGGTTGAGTACAATCGGCGATTTTTGCACCTCGAAATCCTGTGCGTTTGTCAGCCCGAAAAAACGGTTGGTGAGTCCGGCGTCCACCCGTCCATCCGACACCATCTTCAGCACTTCGCGGTAATTTTTCGCTTCCACGTATTGCACCGGCATCTGAAAATCATTCAGCAATACTTGCAGGCGGGCGTAATAAATATCATTCGACAACACGGCTATTTTTTTGTTCCGCAAGTCCAAAAACGATTGAATGTCGGAGCCGGACGCCACATAAATTTGCCCCCAATTCACCAACAGCGTTTCCGATGAGAAATCGTACATTTCGGCGCGTTCTTCCGTGTAAGCGATGGGACCCAGCAAGTCGATTTTTCCGGTTTTCAACATGTCCAAACACGCCGACCAATCGCAGGCGATGAAGTCGAGCTTCCACCCATTTGCCGCCGCCATATCACGCAGAATATCCGCGTAAATTCCCTGTGGCACACCGTTCTCATCAACAAAAGAGAGGGGTTCATTCTCATAGATGCCCACTCGCACCGATGTTTGCGCCCCGGCAACCGCCCAGCCCAGCAAAAGGATGATGGTTGCCAATGCAATTGATAGTTTGACCCGCATTCGTTTCTCCCGCAGCGATGCGCTGCACATAACAATGTGCCAACAAATTTGCTCGATTGTTGCACATAGATTATACTCTCTACCCGAGTGTAAAATCAACGTTTGATGCGTGAATTTTTTGAAGGAGACCGGATAATGGCGAAGAAAAAAGGAGTCCGCATTTTGGTGAAAATGCGCAGTACCGAGACTTCTCATGTATATTGGACTGAAAAGAATCGTCGAAATGACCCCCAACGGATTGAGCTGCGCAAGTATGATCCCATTGCGCGCAAGCACGTGACGTACCGAGAAGCAAAATAGATTGCGCCACGAG
Source organism: Chloroflexota bacterium (assembly GCA_024278725.1). Classification (GTDB taxonomy): domain Bacteria; phylum Chloroflexota; class Anaerolineae; order 4572-78; family 4572-78; genus JANTHQ01. Next base: position 9,833 of record JAJRSQ010000083.1, on the reverse strand, counting down.
CGTTCAAATAAAGCAGGGCTTTTGAGCTTCTGCTTTTTTTTTGCCCGAAATCAGATTGACGCGCCGGGAAATACGGGGTAAAATCTCGCCAGACGAACCCGCTCTCTCCCCGGCAACACCCAATCGAGGTGCACACAGTGTACACGCAATCCGTCGAAGACTATCTGAAAAACATTTACGATTTGCAAACGAAACACGGCACGGTCTCCACCACAATGCTCGCAGACCATCTCGCCGTCGCCCCGGCATCCGTCACCGGCATGCTCAAAAAGCTCGCCGAAATGCGGCTGGTGGATTACGCCCCCTATCAGGGGGTGACGCTCACCGAGGCAGGCGAAAAAATCGCGCTGGAAGTGGTGCGCCATCACCGGCTGATTGAACTCTATTTGGCGGAAGCGCTCGGCGTGCCGTGGGATAAAGTCCACGATGAAGCCGACAAATGGGAACACATCCTCTCGGAAGAAATTGAAGACCGGATGGACGCGGTACTCGGACACCCCACCACCGACCCGCACGGCGCGCCCATCCCCAACCGGCAGGGCGAAATGGGCGAATGGGAGCGCATCCCGCTCACCGATTTGACCGCCGGGCAATCCGCCACCATCGCCGAAGTGAGCGACCACGACCCCGCCCTGTTGCGCTATCTCGGCGAAATGAACCTCTACCCGAAAACCCCCATCACCGTGCTGGCAGTCGCCCCCTTTGAGGGTCCCTTCACCATCCGGCAGGGCGAAACGGAACACGTGCTGGGACGCGAAGTCGCCGGCTATATTTTCGTCACAGATGTGGTTTGAGTCATGCGGCAATCTGCGCTCCCCCCGCCACGGACACTCACTTCACTGTTGCTTCTGGCAATCCTGATAAAGCTCATCTCTCTCAGCCTCATTTGGACGGGCATACAAACTTTACCCCCCTGTGATGCTTGCCGTACGGCGAACTTTTTTTATCCCCCCTACCATACTTCGGCACTGGCAAACGCCCTCCAACCGTGGGACACCCAGCACTACCTTTTTCTGGCGGAAAAGGGCTATCGCCCCGACCAGCCCGGCAACGCTTTCTATCCACTGCTACCCATTTTATTGCGCGCAACGGCATTCCTTTTTGGCGGCAACACTTTTATCGGCGGTTTGGTGCTGGCAAATCTCATCTCGCTGGGGGTCATCGCCCTTTTTTTCCGCGTAGCCCGGCGCTACACCAATACCGACACCGCATTTTTCGCCACACTCTTTTTGCTGGCGTTCCCCACCGCATTTTTTCTCAATCTCATTTACACCGAAGGGTTGTTCCTGCTGCTGGCATTGCTGGCGTTCGACGCTGTTCAGCGCAAAAATATCTGGCTGATGGTCTTGAGCGCGGGACTGTTGCCACTGGCGCGCCCTGTGGGCATACTGCTCAGTGTGCCATTGGGGGTGATGTTATTGGCTACGCGCAAGACAGCCGCGCGGCAGACGTGGCGGTCAGGGGCGGCAATGCTGGTTGGATTCGCCGCCGGTGTGGCAGGATATTTTTTGCTCATACGGTGGCAAACCGGCGACCCATTCGCCGGGATGGCGGCGCAACGTTTCTTTTTTTCCAACTACAGTGCGCAAAATCTGCTTCACCCGCTGAAATGGATTGACCGAAATTTCATCAATATCACATTCAGCCTGCATGGATTCAACACCAGCGCGTTGAACCGTATTTTTTTCATCGGCTTTCTGGGTGGCTTGGCGCTGGTATGGCGCAAACTCCCGCCGGAACTCACCGTATACACCGCGCTCATCGGGCTGATACCCGCCCTTTCCGGCGAACTGGATTCGTTTCCGCGATACATGCTGGCGGCATTTCCCGTCTTTATCGCGCTGGGGATGACCATTCCCCGCCGACGATTGGGGTGGTGGCTCATTCCATCTGTTGCATTGCAAATGGTTTTTCTGCTGGCGCACAGTCTCAATTATTGGGTGGCGTAAGAATTTTCTCGAAAATAATGGCGGTGTCATCCCGATAGACTTCCTGCCAGCGCGGGGATTGCGCGGCGGCGGCAATCAGGTCGGGGGTGGCGGCGGGATTGAGCATCAACAGCGAGACTCCCGCCGCATCGAGCCGGGATTCCCAGCCGGAACGGGCGGCGGCGATAGCGCGATAATCTTCCCACTGCGAAAGGGGATACAGCTCAAAACGGGTATCAATCCACACCGGACGTTCCGGCAGAGCGAAAATCAGATAGCTGGAAAAAGTCAGGTCGCTCCACAATTCGCCGGGCAATTCAGGATGGTCGGCGAGCCATTGCGTCGCCGCGACAGGGGTGTCGGATGACAGCGCCGGCGGCGCGTCCGCCCACCAGCCCGCCCGCACATTCGGCAAAAGGGTTAGGGGCAGGATGATGAACAGCGCCAGAAATGCGCCGTTCAACGCGGGAATGCCGCGCGTTTCAACCCGGAAACGGGGGGGGATGCCGGGCGCAAGCAGCCTCGCCGCCACCGGCGCGGCAACCAGCGCGAACCAAATGCCGTACCGCACCGCCGACAGCCCCATCAGCCCGAATCCCGCCAGCCACAACCATTCCGCGCCGGAAAGCCGAACTTCCTGCCGCCGCATCTGCCACCCGATGAGGGCTATCAGCAATATCAACACCACAAAAAAGAGTGCGCCCTGCCACGTCTCCGGGGTGGGCGGTTGCCATTCCGCGCCCAATTGCCGGCTGGCGGGATTGCGCAACAGCGTCCACACATATTGCCACGCGCCCCATCCGCGCGGATTGAGCAGGCTGGCAAGGGTCATCATTCCCAATGATATTGCCAGCGGTCTGCGTGCGCCGTCCCCGCCCACCAATGCCGCTCCCACCAGCAGAAACCCCAGCACGAAAGAGCCGTGCAGGTTCACCCAGAGCGCCATCAGCCCGAAAAACAGCCACGGACGCGGGTGTTCGCCGCGCAGCCAGCGCCACAATTCCCACAACATCAGCGCGAACAGGGGATACGCGAAAAGTTGCGGGCGCATCGCCCAATTATTGCTCCCCAACATTGCCGCCCCAAAAGCAACGACCGCTCCCCACCGGCTACCCGCACCGGCACGCCATGCCATCCCCCAAACAAGGGTGAAGGTTGCTGCCAGCAGTACCGCCCGCGCCAGCACCGTCAAATCCGGTCCCCCCCATCGGTACAGCGCCCAAAACGCCACCGCCGACAGCCACGAATGGTAGACCATCGGCGTTTCCGCGCGGGTGAACGAATAGCTGTCCGCGGCGGGGATGTGCCCCGTGCGGAGGATGTCGCCGCCGAGGCGCAGATACCACCAATAATCGTTCGGTTGGACGGGGAGCAGGAAGAAGATGGCGAGCAGAAAAAAAAGTGCCACCCCCCACCAGAGCACCCCGGTAGATTGCGGCAAATATTTTTTCACGGATGAACTCCTTGATGATTATCAGCCTTCAGCGGGCAGTCGTCAGCTGTCAAATGAAACCGTAGCTGAGAGCTGACAGCTGACAGCTGACAGCTGACAACCAAAAACTACCCCCCCACGCTGTGCTTCAAAAAGGCGTGGATGAAATCGTCCAGCCGCCCGTCGAGTACGGCTTCGGCGTTGCCGACTTCATGGTTGGTGCGGTGGTCTTTCACCATTTTGTACGGGTGCAGGACATACGAGCGAATCTGGTTGCCCCACCCCGCTTCGATGTGCTCGCCCTTCAAGCGGGCTTGCTCTTCCGCCCGACGCTGTTCCTCCAAATCGTACAGCTTTCCTTTTAGAATGCGGAGCGCCGTCTCTTTGTTTTGCGTCTGCGAGCGTTGATTTTCGCAGGTCACCACAATGCCGGTCGGTTTGTGTTTCAGCCGCACGGCGGTGGAGTTTTTCTGCATATGCTGCCCGCCCGCGCCGGAGGAGCGGAACACGTCCATTTCAACTTCATCGGGCGAAATTTGAATGTCGATATCCCCTTTGATGTCCGGCACAACTTCCACCAGCGCAAAGGAGGTGTGGCGGCGGTTGGCGGCATCGAAGGGAGAAATGCGCACCAACCGATGCACGCCCCGCTCGGATTTCAGATACCCGTAGGCGTATTTCCCCTTCACCAGCACGGTGACGCTTTTGAGTCCCGCGCCGTCCCCTTCCAACTGGTCGAGGATTTCGGTTTTGTAGCGGCGATGTTCCGCCCAGCGAAGGTACATCCGCAGCAGCATTTCCACCCAATCCTGCGCTTCCGTGCCGCCCGCCCCCGCCGAAATGGAGATGACCGCGTCGTCGGCATCGTGTTTGCCGGAGAGCATCACCAGAAATTCCATCTCGGTGAAGGTTTTTTCCAACCGTTCTACCTCGGCGGCGTATTCCGCCTCGGCATCGGGGTCGGTTTCATCCAACGAAAGTTCCAGCAAGTCGCGGGTGTCTTCCACTTCCTGCTGAAGTTTCAGCCACGCATTGACTTCGTTCTGCAACGCCGAAAGCTGCTGCATTTTCGCTTGCGCCGCCTGCGCATCATTCCAGAATTCAGCGGCGGCGGTCTCTTTTTCTAATGCCGCAATCCGTTTCTGTTTCTTCGGGACGTCAAAGACGCACCATGATTGAACCGACCCGCTGGCGCAGGTCGGTGAGTTTGTCGAACAAATCTTGCATGCTTGCCCTCCTGCTATTCCACAAAAAGTCCTTCAATGAATGCATCCGCGTCAAACGGTTGGATGTCGTCAAGCCCTTCCCCCGTGCCGATGAAACGCACCGGCACGCCCAATTCACGCCGAATGGCGAAGACCACGCCCCCCTTCGCCGTGCCGTCGAGTTTGGTCAGCACCACGCCGGTGATTTTGGCGGCGTCTTGGAAATGTTTCGCCTGGCTGAGCGCGTTCTGCCCGGTGGTGGCGTCCAGCACCAACAACGATTCGTGCGGGGCTTGGTGAACCTGTTTGCCCGCGACGCTGTACAGTTTTTCCAGCTCGCGCATCAGATTGAATTTAGTGTGCAACCGCCCGGCGGTGTCAATCAGCACCAAATCGGCTTTACGGGCGAGACTGCTTTTCAGCGCGTCATAAACCACCGCGCCGGGGTCTGAACCGGGCTGGTGAGCGATGACGGTCGCACCGCAGCGCCGTCCCCATTCCTGCAACTGCTCAATGGCGGCGGCACGAAACGTATCGGCGGCGGCGAGGGTCACTTTTTTCCCCTGTTTGATGTAATGGTTCGCCATTTTCGCGGTAGTGGTGGTTTTGCCGGAGCCGTTCACACCGACCATCATCACCACGGTGAGCAGGCGTTTTTTGTCCAGTTGGAGGGGGGTATTGTCAACGATGAGCTTTTTCAGCTCATCTTTCAGCAACGCTTTCGCCCCGTCGGGATGTTTCACCCGCTCGGCGCGAACCCGCTCGCGCACCTGTTCCACCACTTCCAGCGTGGTATCCACGCCCATATCGGATTGGATCAGGATGGCTTCCAAATCATCCCAAAATTCATCATCAATTTCCGAACCGGCAAACAGCCCGGACAGTTGTCCCATCAACGAGCCGCGAGTTTTCGCCAGCGTATCTTTAAAGCTGAAGCGTTTGAACACAGTATCTCCTCAATTAAAAAATGCGGGGCAATTATACCGATGGATCCACGAAAAGGCGAATATTCCGCCGGATTATTCCGGCAGCAGGGCTTCCAGCGCCAGCAGATACCCGCGCCAACCAAAGCCGCTGATTTGCCCCACGCACACCGGCGCGAGCAAGCTGGTGTGTCGAAATTCTTCGCGGGCGTGAATGTTGCTGAGGTGTATTTCCACCACCCGCAGCCCCGTCCCGGCGATGGCGTCGCGCAGGGCGATGGAGGTATGGGTGTACGCGCCGGGGTTGAAAATGACGCCGTCCGCCCACGTGCGGGCATCATGCAGGGCGTCCACCAGTGCGCCTTCGCTATTGGATTGGACGGCGCGCACGGTTGCGCCGCGCACCATCGCCGCGTCCGTCACCCGTTGCACAACGTCGTCGAGAGTCAGTGCGCCGTAAATATCCGGCTCGCGCGTGCCGAGCAGATTCAGATTGGGACCGTTCAAAAGGAGGATTTGCATTTCATCATACCAAAGTGAACACATCTAGCTTTAATGATTTTGAAGCAGTGGTATCGTGTACCATTTGTCGAATCTGTTCCATCGTTTCACGGCTGAAGGTCATATCACCACAGCGGGTACATACATGCGCCGGGATGTTTTCGACGAGTACAAAACGCCCCTCAATTTCAAAAATCTCGTTCACCAATTCCCGGGTGTATTCTGTTGAACCACAAACATCACATTGAAACATATTACCTCCGCCGGATAAAACTCTCATCCCAATGTTCCAGACCTGGCTCGTAAAGAGTGATGATTTTTACGTGTGGCGTCTCGGCTCGCGAAACGTGCAAATGTATCGGACGTTGTTGAACCGTAAACCCCAACAACAAACAACTTGGCGTGTATTTATCACTCGGATATTCTTCAATAATCACAGCATTTTCCCCCGCCGCCATTATTTCCACAGCACTGATATTCCGTTCAACTGCACGTTTAAAGGCATGCCGGCTGAATAAAAATTGTCCGGCTGCAAGTTGTTGTCGAATGTCCGCCAAAGATTTCATCAATCACTGTTCCAATATTGATTTTACCACAGTTTCCGGCACGTCGTCGAATACGTCCACATCGCCGATGGCGCGGGGAAGGATGAAGCGGATGATACCGCCCGCTTTCTTTTTGTCGGTGGTCATGGTCTGCCACACAATTTCCGGGTCGTGCGCAGGGATGGCAGTCGGCAAGTCGAGAAATTCGATGGCGTGGATGATTCGCGCGGCAGTGTCGGCGGCGCAGTGCCCCAATTCCACAGCGAGTTGCGCCGCACACACCATCCCGATTGCCACCGCGTCACCGTGGCGCAATTCAAAATTGGCGAGCTTCTCGAAAGCGTGTCCGAAAGTGTGCCCCAAGTTCAGCACCGCCCGCCGCCCCCGCTCAAACGGGTCGGATTGCACCACGTCCACCTTCACCCGCACGGCTTCTTCCAGCATCCACAGCAGGCTGAAATTGCCCGATTGCAGGCTTTCAAACAATGTTTCATTGGCGATGATGCCGTGTTTCAGCACCTCCGCCATCCCCGACCGAAATTCCGCGCCGGGGAGGGTCGAAAGGACGTCGGGGTCAATGAGCACCATTTCGGGCTGTTTGAACGCGCCGACCAGATTTTTCCCCTGCGGCAAATCCACGCCCGTTTTCCCGCCGACGCTGGCATCCACCATTGCCAGCAGGCTGGTGGGAATTTGGACGAAGGGCGCGCCGCGCAGATAGGTTGCCGCGGCAAAGCCGGTGATGTCGCCGGTGACACCGCCGCCGAGGGCGATGATGGGACTGGTGCGCTCCATCCCCGCCGCCAAAAATCGGTCGTACAGCCCGGCGACGGTCGCCAGAGTTTTGTGGGTTTCGCCATCGGGAATTTCACACACCACCGGCGAAAATCCGGCGGCGCGGAGAGTCTCCACCAGCGGGTCGGCATAGTGCTGCCCCACGGTCGGGTTGGTGACGATGGCGCATTTGCCGGAGAAACCGCGCTCGCGGAGCAGGTCGCCTGCGTCGCGGAGTCCGTTTTCGCGCAGGTAGATGGGGTAACTGCCGGATGGGGTATTCACGGGGATAGTGGTCATTTTTGGTCTCAGGTTTCAGGTTTCAGGTTGTCAGCGGTCAGTTATCAGCAGTCAGCGGTCAGTCACGCACATCATCCAATGCATTTTACGGCAAGCAAAGGACAAATCACCAATCTCCAGTCTCCAATCTCCGAATTTCCAGCGCCACCGCGACGGTTTCATCCGGCGAGCGGTAGCTCACGTCAATATGGTGCGGGATGCGGGCGTAGGCGGGCTGACGTGCCGCCAGCAGCGATTCCAGTCGCGCCCGCGCATCGTCGCCGTCGAGCATAGGGCGGTCGGTGGCGGCGGAAAGTCGCTGCCACAGCACATCGGGGGCGCAGTCAAGGCAGATAACCAGATTGTGCGGCGCAACGGTCGCCAAGTTTTGCGGGTCTACCAGCGTGCCGCCGCCCGTGGCGATGACCCGTTCGCGCCAGCCGTTCAATTCGTGGCAGAGGTCGCTTTCCAGCCGCCGAAAGTACGCTTCCCCCGCCGCCTCGAAAATTTCACGGATGGTGCGCCCTTCCCGTTGCTTAATCAGCGCGTCCATATCCACAAATGCCCAGCCGAGCGCTTCCGCCAGCAATGGCGCGACGGTGGATTTTCCCGTCCCCATAAAGCCGGTGATGATGATGTTTCGAGTTTCAGGTCTCAAGTTTCAAGTCTCAAGTTTCAGGTCTCAAGTTTCAGTTGACCGCTGATAGCTGATAGCTGATAGCTGATAGCCGTCAGTTATCAGCGGTCAGCGGTTCGCCAATCCACTATTTAAACCACACCACCACCGGGTCGTGGTCGCTGGTGCGGGTGGGCGAGTCGTCCGCCGGGTCTGCCAACGGGAAATCGGCATTAATGCGCAACATCTGCACCCGGTCAATCATTTCCGCCAAGTTCGGCGTGACCAGCATATGGTCAAGCGTTTCCGATTCCCCCTGGAAAATGTAGGTGTAGCGTTCTTCGGGCGGGATGGAATCGAAGACATGCACAAAACCGGCATCCCGGAAAACCTGAATGGACGGCGTATCGAAGAAGGTATTCAAATCGCCCAGAATGACGATGCGCGCGTCCGGGTCATCCGCCAAAATTTCCTGCGCGAGTTTCACGTTCCATTCCGCCTGTTTCACCCGCCGAGGCTCGGTTGCATCAAAACCCGCGCCGAGCGAAACGAAGTGGTTGGCGATGGTGTACAGCGTCACGTCGCCGCCGGCGGTGGCGATGGTCGCTTTCATCACCAACGGTCCACGGGTGAAATAACCCGCGTCGTCGAGCCGCAACTGCACATCATCCACCGTCACGCGGTCGCCGCGCACCAGATAGCCGACATCAATTCCCCGGCTGTCAATCCCTTCGATGAGCACGGCTTGATAATCGTATCCCGCCAGCGGTTCCTGCGCCGCCACTTTTTCCAGCACGTCAATATTTTCCACTTCCTCAAACGCGATGATGGTCGGATAGCCCATCGCGGCGATGGAATTGGCAATCTTCAACGCTTTATGCTGATATTCATTCGGCGAGGGCAACGGCGGGTTGCTGGGATTGGGGCTGCGCGCGTCGAAGAAGTTTTCGACATTATAGGTGACAACACTGAACCCGTCCGTGCCGACTTCCGGTAGGGTGGGTTGCCGTTCCAGCGCGCCGGGAATGATTTCCGGCGGCGAAAGGGGCTCGATTTTGAACTGCCCGAAGGTGAACGCCAGCGGTCCCTGCACATTGCGCACGGTGTCGCCGGTGGCAATGCGCCACGGGAGCGCGGCGGGGTCGTCAATGTAATTTGCCGCCCAACTCCCCTCGTCAATGGTGATGAGCAGACCGTGCTGCGGGTCATTTTTGTAAATTCGTTCCACGCCCGCTTTTTTCAGCACCAAACTGGTTTCGCCGTATTTGGTGATGGGGCTGACCGCCAGCGCGTCATCCACGCTGACCAACATCCCTTCCAACGATTCAAAATACGTGGCGGCGGCGTCCGCCTCGGCGGGCGGGTCAAGCGGGGTAGCAGCGGGGAGGCTCTGCCGGGACGACAACACTTCCACCGCCGCAAGTTGAATCTGCGTCTGCCCCGACTTCTCTTTCACCGTGCCCGAAACGCGCACGCGGTCGCCGATGGCAACATTCGCCATCCCCGTTTCATCCCACACAAACAGCCCTTCGGACGTGGCGGGGTCATCATCGGTGATGGTTTCCTGAATGAAAAAGCCGGGAATCTGTTCGGGGTCGAACACGGCGGTGACGATTCCGGCGGTGGTCAC
>JAJRSQ010000082.1 GCA_024278725.1 Chloroflexota bacterium | reverse complement strand
TTCCGGTTCGATAGAGGAGTAAATTTTTGCGCCCCACCCATTTTTGCCACGCAGGAAAGGCGTTCTCCGCCAGCCAGCCTTCCAGCAGCGGGTCGAGCGGTTCGCCATACGGGGTGAACCACAGGCGCGAATTTTCGGCGGCAATTTCGGCGATGAGTTTCTCCGCTTCCGGCGGTGACGGCGCGGGCGTGTTGAAATCGTGGCGCACGGTCAGCCCGCCGCGATAATAATGGTCGAACAGGAATTCGCCGCCGGAGCCGGTCATCAAAATGCCGTCATCGGGCAACTGAAACGTCTCGATAGTCCGCGCCACGCCGCGCCAATCCGGTTTGGCGTAAAGCGGGTCGGTATAATGGCGGATGACCACCCACGCGGAAATGACCATCAGCAACACCCCCACCCCGGTTGCCAGCCAACGCCGGGGGGAACGAAATGTGCCGCGCCCCGCCAGCGAGTCAATCCCCACGGCAACGGCGAGCAAAAACCCGATTTGCACGGGGATGAGATAGCGCGGCAGGTACACGGGGGTGAAAAATTCGCCGTACACCCACGCCGCGATATTCGGCACGAGGGTGAAAATCAGCAGGAAGGACGTCAACTCGCGCCCGCGCGGGCGGCGAAGGGCGGCGATGATGCCCCAGCCGAACAATAGCACGAAGGGCGCGGCGAGCCACAGCGCCGTCGGGCGGGGTGTCATTTCGCCAACGCTGTACGCCAGCGCACTGCGGAGATACGATTCTGCCAGCGGGACGTGCGGCAGCCAGTGGGGTTTTCCCACCAGATTGAACAGCACCCACGGCACATACGGAATCAACATCACCCCCTGCGCCAGCCCCCAGCGCACCGTCGCGCGCGGATATTTTTTCCACCATATTAATAGGAAAAGTCCCTGCACGCCAATGAGCACCAACCCGTGATAATGGGTTAAAATTGCCCAAGCCGTGCCGAAAAGATAAAACCACCACCAGCGCCAATCGCGCGCGGTCAGCAGACGGATGAACGCCCACATACTCATCAACGCGGTGGCGGTGAGCAGGGCATAATTTCGAGCGTCCTGCGCGTGCCAGATTTGATACGGCGCAACTGCCAGCAACAGCGCGGCGAGCAATCCCGACCGCGCGCCGCCCAGTGTTTTCCCCAGCCGATACATCAGCGGCACACTGAGGGTGCTAAACACCGCCGAAAAATAACGCAGCGCAAAATCCGAATCGCCCGTCAGCCGCACCCATTCGTGCATCGCGGGGAAATAAAACGGCGGGTGAATTTCCTCCGTTTGCAGCCAGCGCCACAATTCTGCCAACGGCAGATGGGCGAAATAAACCGTCCAGCCCTCGTCAATCCACAGGCTTTGAAAATCGAGCCGGTACACACGCAAAATAAATGCCGCCAGCGTCAGGGCGAGCACGATGAGTGATTGGTTATTGGTTGTTGGTGATTGGTTATTGGTCATTGTATTTGTGATGCGTGAAACGTGATGCGTGAAACGTGAAAACGTGGCTGCTGACCGCTGAATGCTGAATGCTGACCGCTGAAATCTCACACCTTCGGCGGCAGGCTGTCCGGGTCGATTTTCCGTTTGATGGCGCGTTCCACCTTTTTGATGGGCGAAGCGGTGGCTTCTTCTTCCAGCGCGGCGACCACATCCTCATCATCCACCTGCCCAATGCCGTAACGCTTCTCCAGCGCGGCGCGGTGAAAAACCAACCAAGCGTACAAATCGGCTTCGGTGCGTCCGGGGAAATGCGAAAGGATGTCGCGCTCGCGGATTTCCTCCACCAACGGGAGATACACGTGGTCATACCAGCTCGCCACGGCGTCCTCCCATGAAATTTCGCACCGGCATTCAATTTCGCGGAAATATTTGTGTACGGCGATGTGACGCAGCAAATATTTGTATCGCCCCGGATTGGTGAGCGAAATATTGTGCCCGGGACGCAGTTTATCGAGATTGGTCGCTTGCGCGAAACTCGCCGCCCCCGCTTTGATGAGAATTTCGTCCAGCGTATCATTCGGCGAAATCTCCACCGGGGTGATATATTCGGTCACATATGCTTCGATGGTCTCGGCATCATTCGCCCGCGCCACCGACACCCGATGGTTGCCGTCGCGCACAAAATAGGCATCGCCGACTTTAAAAAGTTCCACCGGCGGAAAACCCGTCATCGAAGTGCTCAAATCGTACACCTGCCGCCACCGATTTTCCTGGTCGTCCCGGCGGGGCAAAAATTCGCGAGTGAAATCATCATAGCGCCCGATGCTGCCCACAATTTTATCGAGCGGCACATCCTGCACCCCCAGCTTGCGCACATGGGTCAACCCCAACATCGAGCGGACTTCTTCAAAGGGCAGCAACTCTATCGGCTTGCGACGCAGAAAAGGCAACATTGACTTCATAAATGCTTGCGTGCGCATGTCGCTGAATTTTCGGATTGATTCCTGTGAAAGCATGTCAGACATACAACCTCCCCCGGATGCGGCAACTGTGCGCATCCCATAACGGCGAGATTCTACCAGCATCGCCGATAACCGTCAAAGCTATCCGGGTGGCAAAAATTCATTTCGCCCCATCACACACGACTGCCCTGTTTTGCGCACTCACAGATTGACTTATATTATAAGACTTGCTATACTCAGGGTTCGGAATATCTAAGCGGAAAAAAGGAGACTGTAAACAAATGAAACGATTTGTTTATTTTTTAATCAGCATGACGTTATTAATCAGCTTGGCAGCATGCGGCTCGTCCGGCAGCGGCAGTGATTCGAGCGGCTCAAACGGTTCATCCGGCGACACCGGCGGCAACACCGGTCCCACGCCGACCAAGATTGTTTTGGCAACCCCCACCCCCAAACCGGCGCCGCCCACCCCCACCTCAAAACCGTCGCCGACGCCCGCACCCACTGAAGAACCGACCGCCACCTCAGAGGCGAGCAGCGGCACGGAAACGCCCGCCGAAACCCCCACCGACACACCGGAACCCGCCCCGATGGTTGACAGCGCAATGGTGCTCGTCCCTGCGGGACCGTTCACGATGGGGTCGGACGATGGCGACCCGGAAGATGCCCCGGCGCAAATTATTGACCTGCCCGCATTTGAAATTGATAAATTTGAAGTGACCAATGACGACTTCGCACTCTTCGTGGAAGCAACCGGTTATCAGACCTTTGCCGAAGTGCAGGGTGCATCCCAAAATTGGCGCAATTACGCCGAAGGAAAAGGCAACCATCCGGTGGTGAAAGTGACCTGGAACGATGCCGTTGCCTTCTGCGAATGGGCGGGCAAACGCCTCCCCACCGAGCAGGAATGGGAAAAAGCCGCCCGCGGCGATGATGGACGCTCGTACCCGTGGGGGAACGATTTTGACGCCACGCTGGCAAACGTGAAAGATACCGGTCTGCGCGGAACAACCGCCGTGGGGAGCTTCCCCGGCGGCGCAAGCCCCTATGGCGTGGAAGACATCGCCGGGAACGTGTGGGAATGGACGGCAACATGGTTCAAAGCCTACCCCAACAGCACCACCGACAACCCCTACTTCGGCGAACGCTTCCGCGTGACCCGTGGCGGGGCATGGTTTGAAGAAGCGCCGCAGGTGACTGTCTTCAACCGCAACGCCGCCGACCCCGAAATCACCGCCAACGACGACCTCGGTTTCCGCTGCGTCCGCGACGTGCAATAGCCAATACATTCGTACCCACCGAAAGGGCATCCGGCAATCGCCGGGTGTCCTTTTTTTTGCGCCCATTCATCAGAATCTTTACGCAATATTTATGGAGAAGCCCCTCAAGCTGCCGATAATTGTAGCAAACACCGGCGTTTTTGTCCGCTGGGCTGGAAAAGGAAGTTAGACCAACTTTGCCGGAAGCCAAAGGTTCGATCCCTTTGGTGGCGGACACAAACGTCGGTGTTTGGTGTCTCAAATCCACCCAAAAGGATACTGCTATGCTACAATGGTTTCACGACCTGAAAATCCGATACAAACTCATCGGCGCATTTCTGTTCATCATCATCCTGACCATCATTTTGAGTGTGTTCACCTGGATTGGGCAAGCCAAAGCCAAAGCCGCCATTGATGAATTCATCAACGTCAATTCCCAATTGGTGGAATTGAGCTACCAAACTCAAAACCAAATTCTGCTGGCGCGAAAAGCGGAAACAGATTATCTGCTGAATTACCGCCAACTGGGTTTCTCAAAAGCGAAAGAAACCTACCTCACCGAAGTGGCGCGACAAGTTGACGCCGTCCACAAAAATATGGACGCTATGCGCGCCCTCGCCCCCGATGATAGCGGGTTGATTGACGCCACCCAACAAATTGATGCCGCCATTGACGAATATCACACCACTTTTTTGGAGACCGTGAACGGGTTGGAACTGCAAGGGTACGCCAACGCCGGGCTGGAAGGCGAGTTCACGCGCAAAATCAAGCAAGTGCAGGGGGTGATAAAATCGCTCCAAAACGACAAATTGCTGATTGATGTTCTGCAGATGCAATTGGACGAAAAAGACTATCTCCACATGCGGGATGAAAAATATATCATCGCGCTTGACAACACCAACAAAAAATTCATCGCCGATGTCAACAAAACGGATATGTACGAATCGGACAAAAAGGGACTGACCACGCTGGTGGGGCAATATCAGGATTTATTCTCGCAGGTGATTGAGATTGACGCCGATGTTGCCGCCAAACGGGCGCAGTACCAAGCCGCCGTGAGCAAACTCGACCCGCTTTTGGAGGGTATCCGCGCCGAAGTTTTCGCCAACCAAGCCAAAACAGTTCTCGCCGTGAACGAAGCTTTGCGCACCGCGCAGATGATCATCCTGATTCTCAGCATCGCCGTGGTGGTCATCGGCACGACGGTGGGCTTATTTTTGTCCCAAACCATTTCGCGCGCCGTGGAAACGGTTTCCCGCGCCGCAACCGGGCTGGCTGCCGGGAATCTCAATCAACAGGTCGCCGCTACCGGCGCCGACGAGTTGGGAACGATGGCGCAGGCATTCGCGCGGATGATTGCGTATTTCAAAGAAATGGCAACCGTCGCCGAGCAGTTGGCGCGCGGCGATTTAACGGCAACGGTCGTCCCCCTGTCCGATGAGGATGTGCTGGGGCACGCCTTCGCCAATATGACCCACACCCTGCGCGAATTGGTGGCAAACGTCACCACCAGCGCAACCTCCGTGAACCATTCCGCCCAACAGCTCACCGAAGTTTCGGAAGAAGCGGGCAACGCCGCCGGGCAGGTGGCGGAAACCGTGGCGCAAGTTGCACAACGCACCGCCCGGCAAAATGAACACATCGAGCAGGCAAACGCGACGGTGCAGCAGGTTTCGCAGGCGGTTGGCGGTGTGGCGCAGGGGGCGCAAGAGCAGGCGAGCGCGGTCGGACATTCGATGACGCAGGTCGCACAGATTTCCTCGGTGGTGGAACAGGTGGCGAAAAACGCGCAGACGGGCGCAGAGCAAGCCGCTCAAGCCGCCGCCATTGCCCAGGAAGGGGTAGCAGTGGTGGAGAAAACTATCGCCGGCATGACCGTCATCAAAGATAAGGTGGGGCTGTCCGCCCGACGGGTGGAGGAAATGGGCGAACGCTCGCAGCAAATTGAAGCCATTGTGGAAACGATTGACGGCATCGCGGCGCAAACCAACTTGCTGGCGCTGAACGCCGCCATCGAAGCCGCCCGCGCCGGGGAGCACGGCAAAGGGTTCGCCGTGGTCGCCGATGAAGTGCGCAAATTGGCGGAAAAATCGGCGGCGGCAACGGGCGAGATTGGCGCGCTGATAAAAAATATTCAGCAAACCATCAAAGAAGCGGTCACGGCAATGACGGAAAGCACCTCGGAAGTGGAAAACGGGGTGCAATTGGCAGGGCAATCGGGGGAGGCGTTGCACCACATTTTGGAGGCAATCACCGAGGTGGAACAACAGGTGACATCCATCGCCGCCGCCAGCCAGCAGACGAATGCCGCCAGCCAAGCTTTGGTGCAATCAATGGAAAGTGTGTCGGCGGTGGTGGAAGAAAATACCGCTTCCACAGAAGAGATGGCAGCCGGAATCACAGAGGTCACGGATGCCATTGCCAACATCGCGGAAATCAGTCAAGCAACCAGCACCGCCGTCAAAGAGGTGAGCGCGGGGGCGGCAGAAATGCGGACACAGGTCGAACAAGCGATGCTCGCCGCGCATGACTTGAATCAACTGGCGAATGAATTGATGGGTGCGGTGGCATCGTTCAAAACCACGGTTGATGACGATGCCGACGCGCCCGAATCGGAGCCGGAAATGCCGGAAGAAACGGACATCGAACCGGAAGCGGTGCTTATGGCGTGAGCCGGTAGCGATACTGCGCCGGCTCGGTGGTGACGGATGCCTGCGCGCTGATGACCAACACATACCTGCCACTCGCGGGTGCGGGCAATTCCCATGTGCCGGTATACCCATCTGCGAGCGGCAGGTTTTTTATCACCGGCGTTTCGACGGGGTCAATAATCTGCACGGTGAATTTCTGCGGCACGCGATTGTCCATCCGCACAAACCCGCGCGCATCCCACCCCGCTGCCGACGTTTCCACATCATCAAAAAACCCGATTTCAGGAATGGCGATGTCATCCAGCGTCAACCCCGGTCCATTGATGGCATCATCGGTGATGTATTCAAACCGCAGCAGAATTTCCTGCCCCGCAAAAGGAGTCAAATCCACCGATTCCGCCTGCCAGCCCTGCGATTTCCCCGTGTACCCCGCCCCATAGGCATTGCCGCTCGGATTTTCGCCGGTTGCCAGCGCCGGATTCAGAATCTCCCAGCTCACACCATCATCGGTAGAAACTTCCACGTAGGCGTAATCCCAATTTTCCTCAATATCGAACCACACCCAATAGTTCAGCGTGGCAGATGGCACATCCCGCAAATCCACCGCGCGGGTGAGGGTCATATCGCTGTCATCCCCGCGATTGCTGTACCACTGGAACGCCCCGCTATACGCAGCATTGTCCACCACCGCCGCCACTGCATCCCCTGAAAAGTCCAGCGTCAGCGGCGCATCTGTTTCAATGGCGATATAATCGGCGGCGTATTGCCGCACCGCGCTTTCCCGTTCCACCGGAAAATCGCGTTCGGTCATTTCGATGGCGGGCGGCGAAAAGGTCAGGGTGCGGTATCCCCAGCGCCCAGCCGCCGATTCCGGTTCGTTCACAAAATTGGCGATGAGAAAATCGGCGAACACCGCATCAAATGAGACACCGGTATTCAGGGTTTGCAGGGTGTCGTCAAAACCGGGGATACCGTTTCGGGGATTGGCGACCACCGCTTTCAGCACATCCTCCCCGAATCTGTCCAGAAAATAACGCATGAAAAGATAGCTGTAACCGTAATTCGGCAGCGATTGCGAGGGCGTCGCGCCCCATGCGTTCAATTGCACATCCGGGGCGCGCAGATACGCGCTCGTCGCTCTGCCCACATCAAACCCGTTGAGCGATGTCGCCAGTTCGCTCAACCCTTCATTGACCCACGTCTCTTCATTTCTATCCTGCCACCAGTGGATCATATGCTGAAATTCGTGCGCCAACACCCCGTCGAAACGGCTGTTGCCCGGTTGCAGCGCCGCCAGATTGATGAAAAAGATTTCGGCGGCGTTGCTGTACGGGTTCACGTCCGGCACAAATTCATTCAACGAGGCATAATAGCCCGCCACGCCCGGCACGTTCCCCAAAAACACATGCAGGTGTTCATCGCCATCCACCCCAGGCGACCATTCACTGCCGAAAAATTCGCGGCTGGTGGGGTAGGTCTGCGCTTCAAACCGTTCCGCCGATTCTTTCAGCGCGGCGGCGTCCACCGTGTAGCCCGTTTCCACCCACCAATAAGCGTGCGGCGTGACATATTGCAGCACCGCCTCGCTTTGGAATTGACGCGGTGTGTCGCCGCTGTCATCGGCAATCCAGAAAGTGCGCGTATCGCCCACTGCCAGCGCGGGCGCGGCTTCGGCAACCGTTTCCGGCAACGGCACACCGTTGTTTTTCAGGCGAATGGCGAGGGCGCGCAAATCCCGAATGGGAATATCTGCCTGCAAAAGGTCAACCGTGGTTGAGGCGGATGTTTCCGTGGTCGGAACGGGGTCGGTGGGGAAAGCCGTTGCCGTCGGCGCGAGTTTTGCGGCGGGCGTGGGGGTATGCTGCGGCGGGACGTGAGTCGGCGTGGGAGACGTGGGCAGTGTGACTGCGGTCGCAGTGGGCGACATCGCGGCGGTCGCGCCGGGGAAAGATGAGAGCCATCCGGCAGCCGCGACAATCAGCACAATCAGCGCGGCGCAGCACACCAGCATCAGCACGGCGAAAAAAGCCGCCGCTCGGGTTTTTACACTTGGTTTGTGGGGCGAGGTATTTTCTTCCATAGATGAAAATTGTACCCACTGACGGACTTGCTGGCAAAACGGAGGGCGGCACATCGGCGTGTGACAAACATCACACAGCTTTGCAATGCTTTGCGGTGTGTGGTATATTGAACAAACAACGGAACGGTTAAACACTCAATTTTATACTCTTTGCAAATTCAGGAGGCTGTATGGAAATCGCATTGGCTCGCTGGCAATTTGCGGCTACAACGGTGTATCACTTCTTTTTTGTTCCCCTGACGCTGGGGTTGTCGGTGTTGTTGGCAATTATGCAAACCACATATTATCGCACCGGTAATGAAACCTACAAAACAATGACCAAATTTTGGGGGAAGCTATTTCTCATCAACTTTGCGATGGGGGTGGCAACCGGCATTGTGCAGGAATTTCAATTCGGGATGAACTGGGCGGAATATTCGCGCATGGTGGGCGATATTTTCGGCGCGCCGCTGGCAATTGAAGCGTTGCTGGCGTTTTTCATGGAATCGACTTTTTTGGGCATCTGGGTCTTCGGGTGGGATAAACTCCCGAAGGGGCTCCATTTGGCGACCCTGTGGCTGGTTGCGCTCGGCTCCACCTTTTCCGCGCTGTGGATTCTCATCGCCAATTCGTTCATGCAATCGCCGGTTGGATACACCATGAACAACGGGCGGATGGAGTTGGTGGACTTTCCCGCCATTGTGTTCAACCCGCACGTGTGGGTGCAATTTCCGCACGTGATGGCGGGCGGCATCGTCACCGCAGGCTTTTTCGTGCTGGGAATCAGCGCGTACCATCTGCTGAGAAACGGGTGGGCGGATGGCGTTTTCAAAGAATCGTTCCGGTTCGCGCTGATTTACGCGCTGGTGGGCAGTCTTTTGGTGGCGCTGGTGGGACACACGCAGGCGCAACGGGTGGTTGAAACGCAGCCGATGAAGATGGCTGCCGCCGAAGCGCTGTGGGAAACCGAAGCCCCCGCCGGAGAATCGTTGTTCGCCATCCCCAACGAAAAAGAGCGGCGCAACATCTTCGACATCAAAATTCCGGGGGGACTGAGCTTTCTGGCGCACAACAATTTCACCGAGCCGGTACAGGGCATCAACAATATCCAGGCGGAATATGAACAAATCTATGGTCCCGGCAATTACATTCCGCCGGTCACGCTGAACTATTGGCTCTTCCGGCTGATGGTCGGCGCGGGTCTAACGATGATTCTCCTCGCCGCCGTGGGGCTGTACCTGTTCAACAGCGACAAACTGAAAGATGCGGCATGGTTTTTGCGTCTGCTCCCCTTCGCCATCGCCTTGCCCTATCTGGGGAATTCAATGGGGTGGATGTTCACCGAAATCGGGCGGCAACCGTGGATTGTCTTCGGCGTGATGCGGGTGGAAGACGGCGTTTCGCTCGCCGTCAGCACCACCGAGCTGTGGATTTCGCTCATCGGGTACATCATCATTTATGCCGTGCTGATGATTTTCGATATTCAGTTGCTGGTCAAATACGCCAAAATACCCCCCACCGAAAACGCCGTTGCGGCGTATTAATCCATAGAAGGGAGATGAACCCATGAATCTTGATTTGAACACCCTATGGTTTATATTAATCGCGGTTCTGTTCACCGGATATTTCGTGCTGGAAGGCTTCGACTTCGGCGTGGGCATTTTGATGCCCTTCCTCGCCAAAGATGACGCCGAGCGCCGTTTAATCATCAACACCATCGGACCTTTTTGGGACGGCAATGAGGTGTGGATGCTGACCGCCGGCGGCGCGATGTTCGCCGCGTTCCCCAACTGGTACGCCACTCTATTCAGCGGATTCTACCTCGCGCTGTTCATCATGCTTTTCGGGCTGATTATCCGCGCGGTGGCATTTGAATTCCGCAGCAAAAAGGATGACCCCGGCTGGCGCAATATGTGGGATTGGGCAATCTTCACCGGCAGTTTCATCCCCGCGCTGTTGTGGGGCGTGGCGTGGGCGAATATCATTCAGGGCGTGCCGATTGACCAAAATATGACCTACCTCGGCGGCTTTTTCAACCTGCTGAACCCGTTTGCGCTGGCGGGCGGGCTGGCGAGTTTGAGCGTTTTCACCATGCACGGCGCAATCTTCCTCACCCTGAAAACAAGCGGCGACATCCGCGAGACCGCCATCGCCACCGTGAAGAAAATCGGACCCGTGGCAACCGTGCTGACTCTGCTGTTTGTGGCGT
>JAJRSQ010000081.1 GCA_024278725.1 Chloroflexota bacterium | reverse complement strand
AGATTTTAGTTGTTATGATAACCTGAATATGCTTTCGGAAGAAGTCACCGCCAACACCGATTCAAAACAAGGGGTGGTATTCGTCGAATGGACGAAAAACTACTAAATTCGCCCTAAAAAGGGCTACCCGTGCGATATACGCGAAGAAAAACGCGGTGTCGCACGGGTTTTTTGTTGTATCACCCTACTATATATAGATGAAACCCGATTATTTTATGTGAAAACACTATATATAGTGGTTGACTCGCGGAATCCGCCCCGACTCCCACTATATCTTGGGGAAAAAACGCGCATCTGTGGAAAAGTGCCCCAAAACAGTGGAAACATTATGGAATCTGTGGATAACTTATTTAGTGGTGGCATGGGATTATGGTACTATATCTATGGGTAGCCCGGTTATCAGAGGCTCATCGCCCCAGAATATTTGCAGTGTATATCTCCCCGGTTGGCGGTCGCCCACAAAGAAATTTGCTTGCCCGCGCAGCGTTTCCCCCGCCCGCCAACGGTTCATCGGATACCCCGTCACCGCCGAACCCCGCCACACTTCCTGCCCGTCCAGCGTGATGCGCACCGGCGCTTCCGCCGTCACCGCCGCCGACTTTTGCCAATAAAAATTCACATGCACCGGCGAACCGGAACGAATGGGCGCATCCGGCTCGGCGGCGTGCCCCAGCGGATAAATGTCCACCCCCACCAGCGGCGGCGCGTCTACCCGCTGCTGAATGCCGAACGCATCAATCGGCAGCGGTGAGTCGTTCGGGGTCACCGAAAGGGTCGTCAACGCCAGAAAATCGCGCCCGTCGGGGAGGCGCAGCCGTTCTCCCGTCGCCGAATCATACACCCCCACCACCAGCCGATATTCCCCCGGCGGCGTGCCGGGCAGAATTTCCACCCCGTGCCGGTCGTTGACCGTCGCGCCCGCTTCCCACGCCGAGGTGGGCGGTTGCGGTGCGGCATCCCGCTGCCCCACCAGATGATTTTCCGCATCCAGCACCTGCACAAAAACGGTGTAATTTTTTTCAGGCGATTGAATCGCTTGCCATTGCAGCCCGATTTGCAAAATATCCCCCGGTGAAACGGACGCGGGGGGGAGCTGATAGCCCGCCAGCACCATCGCATCGCCGAATTGCGCCATCACGGGGAACGATTCCATCGTCTGCGCGGGCGGGGCAAATTGCACCAGCCGCACATTCCCGAACCAAACATCGCTGGCTTTGAACGTATGCGCGTTGAGCCAGCCTTCAATCACCCCGTCGGGGTCGGCTTCTTCCGTTGCCCAAAAAACACCGAAAATGCGGTGGCTTTCGGCGGCAATCTTTTCCAACGCCTCGATGGTGTCGGTGGGATTGAGTGGTCGTTGGCGCGGCAGAGGAATCACCCGCGCGCGGGCATCATCCCCCGAAAAATAATAGCCGAACACTTCTACCTGCCCCGGCGCGTGCAGAATCACCGTGTCGTCCGCCGTGCCGAGGGCGCGAATGGTGGCGGCAATTCCGCGATAATTGTCGCGCTGGAAAGCGGGGGCGAAATACATGGCGCGGAGGGAGAGCGCGGACGGGATGAGCAGGGCAATGAATAGTGAATAGCGAATAGTGAATAGTGAATAGTGCCTGATGAGACGTGATGTTTGAAACCTGAAACCGGAAACGAGAAACAGCACGAATGCCGGGCTGGCAACCAGCAGAAATTTCAGATACGCGGGACGGAACAGAAAAAAGGTCAATCCGGCGGGGAGGAGCAACCAAAGAATAGTGAATAGTGAATAGTGAATAGTGAATAACGAGTGAGGCGTGATGAGTGACTTAAACTCAACCGGAAACAGAAAACCGGAAACCAGAAACAAAATACCGAACACCCACAGCCAGCGCGCATCCACCGCCGGGGCGGAAACGCCCAGCGCGAGGTGCTGCCCGATGGTGAACAGTTTTTCGGCGGGGGTGGCGGGGGTGAGCAGCGATTGGGGCCAGGCGGTCACCTGCCGGATGGCGATGGGCAGCCACGGCGCAAATGCCAGCGCGGGGACGAATTGCCATCCCAGCCAGCGGACGAGCGTGCGTTTTTCCCGCCACAGGGCGAACAACGCCGCCAAATTAATGACGACCAGCATCACCGGAAAGGCGTAATGGGTGTACAGTCCGGCGGTCGCCGCGAGGGCATACCCCGCGAGAAACCGCCATCCCCTGCCCTGCCAAGTTTCCCACGCGAAATAGACCGCCAGCGCACCGAGCAGGGTCAACAGCATGTACATCCGCGCTTCCTGAGCATAATATAGCTGGAAGGGATTGACCGTCGCCAGCAGTGCCGCCGCTAGCCCGGCTGAACGCCCGTACCAGCGTCGCCCCAGCCGAAAGACGACGGCGACCAGCAGCACGCCCAGCGCGGCGGAGAGCGCGCGCACGGCGAATTCGCTATCGCCCCAAAGTGCCACCCAGATTTTCAGCAGCCAATAATATAGCGGCGGATGAATGTCCTGCGCGGTGCGTGCGGCAATCTCGGCGAAGGTGCGGTGCGCCATTGCCACGCTGTTCCCCTCATCCGACCAGAGGGATTGCGCTCCTAGCCGATAAAATCGCAGGGCGGCGGCGAGCAGCAGGATGAGATATTCGGTTGCGGGAAATGGTTTTTTTGCGGACAAAAATAGCGTCCTCTTCAGCCGTTTGGAATTGAGCAATCAGCTATCAACGGTCGGCTTTCAGCTTTGCTGAGGGCTGAAAGCTGACCGCCGTTGTGGGTGCGGGTATTAATGGCGGCGCATCATCACGGCTTATGCGCCCATCACTCCACAATAAACCCGTCAATTTCCAATGTCGAATCGGTCATCAAGGTGAGTTCCACCGTGTGTGCGGCGGATTTCCATCCCCGAAAAAGGCGGATTTTATTTTTGGTGATGGGAACGGTCTCCGCGTGCAGGTGTCCGTCGAGCTTCACCGCGAGGCGGGCATCGCCGGGGATTGCCGCCAGCGTCAGCGATTTGCCCCAAAAGGTGAACGAAACCGTCTCCCCTGCCCTGCCGGTCGCCATTACCCCGCCGAAGACTGCGCCCTTGT
>JAJRSQ010000080.1 GCA_024278725.1 Chloroflexota bacterium | reverse complement strand
GGGTGACGGTATCATTCGCCGCCAGCGCGCCAAAATCGCACACGATGGTGGCGCTGCCGGTGCAACTTCCCTGCGACGGGGTGACGGTGTTCAGGGTGACGGTGGACGGAACGGTGTCGGTCAGGGTGACGGATTGAGCGGCGGAGGGTCCGAAATTGGTGACGACCATCGTGTAGGTCAGGATTCTGCCCGCCGCGATGAGGTCAGGCGCACCGATTTTGGTCACGGCGAGGTCGGCGTGGGGCAAAATGACGGTCGTTTCCGCCGCGGTATTGTTGCCCGAATCGGGGTCGCTCACCGGGGATGAAACGGTCGCCAAACTGCCCGCCGCGCCGTCGGTGGCGGGGGTGACTGCCACAGTGACACTTTTTGTCCCGCCGACGGTCAGCGTGCCGAGGGCACAGGTGACGGTTTGCCCGCTTGGGGTGCATCCGGCGGAGACGCTGTCGATGGTCAGCGCATTGCTGAACACATCGCTGATGGTCACGCCGGTGGCGTCGGAGGGTCCCGCGTTGGTGACATTGAGCGTGTATACCAGCGCATCACCGATGAAAACGGGGTCGGCGCTGTCTGATTGCGTGAGCTGCACATCGGCGGAAGTGATGACGGTGGTGAGCGCGGAATCGCTGTTGTTGCCCGGTGTGCGGTCGGTGACGGCGCCGGTGGTGGTGGCGACATTCGTCAGCGCGAGGGTGGTATCTGCGTCCACCGTGACCAGAATGGTCGCCGTTTCAAGGTCTCCGGCGAGAATCTGCGCCCAATTGCAGGTGACGGTCTGCACGGCAATGCCGCAATTCCCCGCGCCCGATGGGGTGGCGGAGACGAAGGTGACGCCGGCGGGCAGGGTGTCGGTCAGCGTGACGGTGGACGCCGGTGAGGGTCCATTGTTGTCAACCACCAGCGAATAGATGACGGGCGATGCGCTCCCCGCCGTGGCGGTTGTCGGCGCGGTTTTCGTCAATTTGATGTCCGCAACATCCACCACGGTGATGGAAATGGTCTCCGAATCGGTCAGCACGGGTGTGCCATCGTCCGAAACGATGAACGTGACCGGGTACACGCCGGGGGCTTGCCCGACGGTGGGCGTCCAACTGAAATCGCCGGTGGATGCGCCGAGCGTCGCGCCGGCGGGTGCACCGCTACCCAGAGAAAAGGTCAGGGTGTTGGCGGGGATGTCGGCGTCGGTGGCGGAAACGGTGAAATTCAGCGTGGTGTTCACGTCCACACTTTTGTCGCCAATTGCCGCCAGCACGGGGGCGATGTTCACCTCATTCACGGTGATGGTGATGGTTTCACTGTCGGTCAGCACGGGTGTGCCGTTGTCGGTGATGATGATTGTGGCGGAATATACGCCCGCCCCTTCCCCTTCGCCGGGTGTCCAGTTGAAAACGCCGTTGGTTGCGCCGATGCTTGCCCCGGCAGGGGCATCATTCCCCAAAGAAAAGGTCAGGGTGTTGGGGGGAAGGTCGGCGTCGGTGGCGGCAGCGGTGAAACTCAGCGTGGTTTGCTCATCCACAATTTTATTGCCGATGGGGTTCAGCACGGGGGCAACGTTCACTTCGTTCACGGTGATGGTGATGATTTCGGTGGTGGTCAGCGCGCCATCGGTTGCCCACACTTCAGGGTAATAGACGCCGGGACCCTGGGATTCGGTGGGCGTCCAATTGAAGGTGAGGGTATCCGCGCCGCCGCTGCCCACGCTTGCGCCCGCCGGAAGATTGCTGAATGCTATGCCGGTGATGGCGGAATCGGGGTCGGTGGCGTGCGCCGAGAAACTGAGCAGCGTGCCTTCGTCCACTGTTTTTGCGCCGATGGGGTCGAATGCGGGTGGGTCGTTCACCGCGGTGATGGTGACGCTCATCAGAGCGGTGTTGGAGGTGGATGTGCCGTCGGTGGCTTGGAAATAGAACGAATCGACGCCGTTGTAATTTTGGGTGGGGGTGTAAATGTATGCGCCCGTCCCCGAAACCACGCTCGCCGTGCCGTTGCCGGGCGGGGTGGTGATGGAGAAGGTCAGCGCGTCGCCGTTGTCATCGGTGGCGGTGAGCGTGCCGGAAACAGGGATGTCTTCGGGGGTGGTGATGAACGCGCCGGTGGCAACCGGGGCGACGTTCTGCACGGTGACTGCCACGGCGGCATTGGTTACGGTGGGGTATTCGGCGCTGGTGATGGCGGCGGTGTTGAGGATGCTCGTCCCCGCCGTGAGCGGGCTGTTCACCGTGACGGCAAACGTCACCGATACGGTGGCGCTGCTGATGACCGTCATCCCCGAAATGAGTGTCGGCGGAGCGCCGATGGTTGCGCCGCCGTCCGGTGGGGTGATGGTGACACTGCCGGGCACGAAGGTTGTTTCGGCGGGCATGGTATCGGAAATGGTGACGTTGGACAGGGCGGTATTCACGTCGGTGGTGATGACGATGGTGTAGGTCAGGACGTCGCCGGGGGCGGGGTCATGGTCGGCGAATTTTGAGACATTGAACCCGGACGGGAATATCGCCGTGGTGATACCGTTTATCGGCGGGTCGGATTTGGGCGGGGCGGCATAAATGATGCCGACAAAACTGCTCAAAATTAAGGTTATTCCCAGTACCGCCGCAAGGCGTGTCAGTTGTTGTGGTTTCATGATGACGTCCTGCATAATGACAAAAACGCCAATTCTCGCCATCTATCCGTCGAGGGAGCATGGCAAATTGGCGGTTTTTTGTCTGTGCAACCAAATAGAATCCGTTCCATACAACAGCATCCGGTAACAACTGTATCATAGCTGTGTAGGAACGGAGTCTGATTTTTCTTAGAAAAAGGTTAGAAAAAGTTTGGGTTGTCAGCCCTTAAATTTTCAATCGGAAATATGGCGTCAGCCGGTCGGTATATCCGCGCGGGGTGTATTCCCCGCTGGCGCGGTCAAGCTGATAATCGCCCTGATAATCGCCCTCTGCGACGCGGTAGAGCATTGTTGTCAGCCGGTCAACGTCCGAGTGGTCGTTATAACAGCCGAAGCTCATACGCACCAGCCCCGGCATGTTCGAGCGGTCTCCGCCGAGCATTTGCTGCCGCCAATCGTCGGCGGATTCTTCATCCAGCCCCAGCAGATGCACCACATACGGGTGGGCGCAGAAACAGCCGCTCCGCACGCCGACACCCCCTTCATACCCCAAAATTGCCGCCAGCAGAAAATGCGACACGCCCGCCATTTCAAAGGGGATGACGCCCACCTTTTCCGACACGTTTGCGGGGTCGGTTTCGCCGTAAATTTTGATGCCCGGCACACCGCGCAGCTGTTTCAGCGCGTAAGCGGTCAACTCGGCTTCATGCGCGGCGATGGTGTCCATCCCGACATCCATCAGCACTTGCGCCGCCACCGCCATCGCCACCGCGCCCGGCACATTCGGACTGCCCGCCTCATCGCGGTCGGGCATTCCCGCCCAATGAACCTCATCGGGGGTCACCAAATCAATGGTTCCGCCGCCGCGATATTCCGGCGCGCTTTTCAGGAAGAATTCTTTGGGTCCCACCAGCGCGCCCGTGCCGAAGGGCGCATACATTTTGTGCCCGGAAATCACCACAAAATCAATATGTTCGGGGTCGTCATCCGGCTTCATATCCACCTTTCGGTGCGGGGCGAATTGTGCCGCATCGAGCATAAACATTGCGCCCGCGTCGTGCGCCTTTCGCGCCAGCCGGTAAAACGGGGTGATATAGCCGGTGACATTCGCCGCGCCGGTGACGGCAACCAGTTTCACCCGTCCCGCGTATTTTTCAAGCTGGCGGTCGAAATCGTCCTCATCCAGTTTCCCCTCCGGGGTGGCATTCACATGCACCACCGTCGCTTTGTTGCGCCACGGCAAATCGTCGGAATGGTGTTCCAGCAGGGTGGTGATGACCACATCATCGGGGGCAAAATTCATGCGGAAGGAAAGTTTGTTCACCGCCTCGGTGGTATTTTTGCCGAAAATGACCGTATTCGTGTCGGGATTCGCGCCGACAAATTGGGCGATAATCTCGTGGGCGTGGTCGTATGCTTCGGTACTGAGGCGCGACTTAAAGCCTGTGCCGCGGTGGACGCTGGAATAAAACGGCATAAATTGGTTCAGCGCGTCCATCACGTCCACCAGCGGAGGGGTGCTGGCGGCGTTGTCCAGATTCACATACGGTACATGTGAGCCGTCCAGCAGGGGGACGGGGGTATCGATTCCCAGAATTCGTTTTCGCATCGGGTTTGCTGCATGCATAGATAAGACTCCTGTGTCTCAAAAGTGGTTGGAAAATATCACTAAGAATTATCGTGGATTTTTCAAAAATTGCAATTTGTCGGGGGTTATTGGCAGCGCGCGGAAAGGGCATCCCGGTTGAGGATGGTGATGCGATGGCGGCGGTCAACGCTGATGAATTTTTGCCGTTTGAAAAAGACCATCACCTGATTGGTGCGCTCACGGGATGCGCCGACCAAATTGGCGATGTCGCTCTGGGTGAGTCGAATCGGGATGAGTGTGCCGCCGTCGGGGGTGGGCTGCCCGTACTGCCGCGCAAAAGCCAGAATTTGCCGCGCCACGCGCCCATACACGTCGAGCGTTGCCAGCGCGAGAATTTGCTCATTCGCCAGCCGCAGCCGGTTGGAAACAATCTGCACCAAATTGGTGGTGACGGTCGGCATGGTGTGCAGACACTCTTGAAACGTGCGCCGGTCCATCCACAGCAAAGTTGATTTTTCCTGCGTCACAATATTCGCCGAGCGTCCGACACTGTCCACCAGACTCATCTCGCCCACCGTATCGCCCGCGCCCAAAATCGCCAGAATCACTTCCGTGCCATCAAGGTTTTGGTTGTAGATTTTGATGGTGCCGTCCAGAATGATGTACACCACTTCGCCCGGTTGTTCCGTCATTGCCAGATTGCTGCCGGCGGGGAAGATGCGGCGGTGCAGGTGGTGGCTCAACCATTCGAGCCGGTCGGGCGCGAGTTGGCGGAACAGAGGAATATCGGCGAGCATTTCGGGTGAGATTTTGGCAGACATAGGTTTTTCGGAAAATGTGTTTGAGACTTGAGACTTGAGACTTGAGACTTGAGACTTGCCCCCAGTTTAAACGGTTTCGGGGGGAATGTCAATTGCGGCGCAAAAAAAATCCCCTCAAAAGATGAGGGGATATGAATGCGATTCAATCTATCGCTGTACCTTGATGGAAGACCATCTGCCACTGTTCGCCATTCAGTTTCCAAAGGGAACTCCGCAGCGAGCGTCGCGTTTCACCGGCTGAAGACCGTGTGACGCGGTATGTTGCCAGCACCACCGTCGAACTCAATCGCCGTGTCCGAAAATCGCTGAGGGTGTACGCTGTGTCGGACTCGGCGGGGAGGGCGGCGATGATGTGCGCTTTGTCAAAAATGCGCCCCGAAGCGCCAAATTCGACGAAATCGTCGGCGATGAGTTGGGCGAGCGCCGCTGGTGATGAGCGGGTTTTCCGGCTCAACAGGCTTTCTTCCAAGCGGCGGATTTGTGCTTCAATCATCAAAACGGCTATGCGGCGGTCGCCAGTTGCGGGCGGAATTTGTAGCCGTATACAATCAACCCTTCTTCGCCCTGCTGGCTCAATTTGCGCGTAACCATTTCCACCGGCAACCCGATTTCCACTTCATCGGTGTCCACATCGGTCAATTGGGCGGTAATCATCGGACCTTCTTCCAGTTTCACCAGCGCGACGGTGTACGGCACTTGGTCTTCAAACCCTTCCGGCGCGGTGTAGATGGTGGTGTGCGAATAGACTTCGCCTCTGCCGCTGAATTGATATGCGGGTCCCGCCGTCTCCGCGCAGTGCGGGCAGACATCGCGGGGCGGGAAGATTTTTCCGTGGCATTCCGGGCATTCTTCGCCCACCAAAGCGTATCGTTGTGAATTCAGTCTCCAATGTCGTGCGATTTCAACGGTCATTTGTCATTCCTCCGGTTTGATAGTTTATGGTAGTTGGTTATCAGCCGTCAGCTGTCAGCCAAAGCTGAATGCTGAATGCTGAAAGCTGATAACTGAAAGCTGTCAGCTAATTTTCACGTGTCAAAATATGCGTTACGATGGTTGCGCCGCTGCCGCCGATGTTCTGCGCCATACCGACGCGAGCATTCGGCAGTTGATTTTCACCCGCTTCGCCGCGCAGTTGCAGGGCGGTTTCCACAATTTGATAGACCCCGGTTGCGCCGACGGGATGTCCGCGTGATTTTAACCCGCCCATTGTGCAAATGGGAATTTTCCCGCTCAGGGTGATGTCGCCATCTTTTGCCAGCCGCGTGCCTTGCCCCGGTTCCGCGAAGCCGCACGCTTCCAAACTGAGCGCGGACATAATGGTGAAAGCGTCGTGCAGTTCAAAAAAGTCGATGTCGGCGGGGGTGTAGCCGCTCAATTTGTACGCCTGCCGCGCCGAGTCTTCCGCCGCTTGCAGCCAGATGGGATTTTTGCGGTCGTGGATTGCCAGCGTGTCGGTGGCGATGGTGGACGCGGCAATCCGCACCGATTTGTCGGAAAATTGTTTCGCCAGCTCGGTGGGGCAGAGGATGACTGCCGCCGCGCCGTCGCACATCGGGCTGGCATCGAAAAGGCTGATGGGGTCGGCGACCATGCCCGCATTCAGAAATGTTTTTTCGGTGATGGGGCGGCGGAACATCGCGTTGGGATTGCGTGCGCCGTTGGCGTGAGCGTTCACGCTGAAGGGCGCGAAATCTTCATGTTTCAATTCGTATTCATACATGTACCGGCGCATCACCAGCGCGTTCAGCCCCACAAATGAGATGCCGTGTACCGCTTCATAATCCGCATCTGCCGCCGAAGCCAGCCCGGCGGTCACTTTGCTGCCCACGTCATCGGTCATCTTTTCCACCCCGATGACGGCGACGATGTCCTGCATCCCGCTCGCCACGCCGAGAATTCCCTGCCGCACGGCGGCGGCGCCGCTGGCGCAAGCGGCTTCAATTTTCACCGCTTCCACGCCGCGCATGCCGGCAAAATCGGCAATCAGCGCGCCGAGGTGCGCCTGTGCGCTCACTTCGCCGGACAACATATTGCCGACGACCAGCGCATCCACCCGTTCCACCCCCGCGTCCATCATCGCGTCGCGGAGGGCGTAATATGCCAGATGGCGCAAACTGGTTTCCCAGTGTTCGCCCACCTGTGTTTGTCCAATGCCTATAATTGATACGTCTCGCATAATTTTTCTCGGAGCAGGAAGTATGCAGCAAGCAGTATGAAACGCTTTTTGCTCCCTGCCCCTGCTCCTTGCTCCATACTCCTTACTTCAGTAATTTTCCGCGGTAGCGTGCGTAGGTGGCGTAATCAATTTCTTTGCGCCGATTGATATAGTCTTGAGTGGTGGGTGCGGCGTGTACCCGGTCGGTGATTTTTTCCGTCACTTCGATGGAAAATGCATCCGACCCTGCGCCGGAACCGAAGCTCACCGCCAGAATGCGGTCGCCCGGTTGCGCCACGTCCAGAATGGCGGTCAACCCCAAAATGGATGCGCCGGAATAGGTGTTCCCCACCACCGGGCTGAGCAATCCCGTTTCCCACTGCGCTTTTTCAAACCCCAGCATTTTCGCCGCCCGTGACGGGAATTTGGCGTTGGGCTGATGAAGCACCACGAATTGGTAATCCTGCGGCGTGCGTCCCAATTCCGCCATGAGAGTTTTCGCGGCGGTGATGACGTGTTCAAAATACGCCGGTTCACCGGTGAAACGCTGCCCGTGGCTGGGGTAGTGGGCGTGCGGACGCCGCCAGAAGTCGGGGGTGTCGGTGACGTAGGAGTAGCTGGCTTCAATGACCGCCAGACTCTCTTCCGCCGCGCCGATGATGTATGCCGCACCACCTGCCGCCGCCGTGTATTCCAGCGCATCGGCGGGGCGACCCTGCGCCGTATCCGCGCCGATGGCGAGCACATATTTCGCCATCCCGCCTGCCACAAATCCGATACCCGCTTGCATAGCTTCCGTGCCCGCTTTGCAGGCGAATTCCCAATCGCCCGCCTGCGTGTTCGGCACCGCGCCGATAGATTCGGCGACGATGGTGCTGGTCGGTTTGACGGCATAGGGGTGGCTTTCGCTGCCCACCCACACCGCGCCGATTTCCTGCGGATTGATGCCCGCCCGCGCCAGCGCGTTCCGCGCGGCTTCCAGCGCGATGGTTGCCGTATCTTCATCCAGCCCCGGCACCGCTTTTTCTTTGATGGGCACACCCGTGCGCCCTTCTTTCCATACCCGCGCAATCTCTGTGTTGGGAATGCGGTAACGGGGGATGTAACTGCCATACCCCACAATACCGATGGGTTTCGTCGGTTTCATGATTGCCATAGTTTTAACTCCGAGTTACGAGTTACGAGGCACGAATTCGTCATTCGTCACTCGTTATTCGTCGTTGCAAGTATCTCTCTCGCCCGTTCCGTCCGGATATTCCCTTCCGCCACCAGCCGGTCGGCGATGGTTTGGACGTCTTCCGGCGATGCGCCCGCCGCCAGCGCAACCTGTCGGGCGTGCAGTCGCATATGTCCATACTGAATGCCCTCGGTTGCCAGCGCGCGAATTGCCGCTAAATTTTGCGCCAGCCCCACCGCCGCCATAATTTCCGAGAGACGGCGGGCGTTGGGGTTGCCCAGAATCTTCAGCGCCACCTGCGCCGTGGGATGCACTTTCGTCGCGCCCCCCACCGTGCCGACGCTCAACGGGAGGTGCAATCTGCCGTGCAAATCGCCGCCGTCGCTCTGCCACCAATCGGTCATGCTGGTGTACTGCCCGTCCCGCACGGCGAAGGCGTGTGCGCCCGCTTCGATGGCGCGCCAATCGTTTCCCGTGGCGATGGCGACCGCGTCGATGCCGTTCATCACCCCTTTGTTGTGGGTGGCGGCGCGGTACGGGTCTGCGGCGGCGAAAGCCCACGCTTCCACAATTGCCTGCGCCACGGCGCATCCGTCTGCACCGTCCCGCGCCAGCAATTCGGCGGGGATGCGGCATTCGGCGGTGGCGGTGCGGTGGTCGGTCAGATTCGACAAAATTCGCAAATTGACCCGCCCGCCGGTCAGCTTTTCAATCAGCGGGGCGACGGATTCGGCGGCGGTATTGACCGCATTCGCGCCCATCGCGTCGCGGCAATCGTACAAAATATGCACAATCAGCATCGCGCCGATGGGGGTATTTTCCAGCACCCGTGTTTCGATGCGCTTCGCCCCGCCGCCCAGTTTCTGAATGGTGGGATGATGGCGGTTCGCCGCCGCCAGCAATTCCGTTTCCGCCGCGGTAATGCTTTCCACCGCGCGGGAGAGGTCGGGCACGTCGAGTACCTGCACCTGCCCAATCATCACCGGCTCGCTGCTGCCGGTGATGAATCCGCCGCCGGCGCGCGCCAGTTT
>JAJRSQ010000079.1 GCA_024278725.1 Chloroflexota bacterium | reverse complement strand
GGCAAACGCGGCATCTCCGCCGATACGGCGCTGCGATTGGCGCGCTATTTCGATATGTCCCCCCAATTTTGGCTGGGGCTGCAAATGGATTATGAACTCGACGTTGCCACCGATAAATTGGAACACCGCATCGCGCAGGAAGTTCGCCCGTATACTAAAGCCGCATAAGCCATATTGTTTATTTGGCAATCGGCTCCAAAGCCACTAAAATATCAAGCAAATAACGCTTTTTGCTTTGTAGGAGAAACCGGTGACCCAAACCTCAGTCAAGGTCAGCAGCCGCTACCAAATCTCGCTGCCCGGTGCGGCTCGCAAACAATTGAATATCCAAGCCGGAGACCGCCTGCTGGTTGATGTACAACAGGGCGTAATTGTGCTGGTTCCCCAACCGGAAAACTATACGGCACACTTGACCGGGTTGCACAAAGAAATCTGGGAGGGGATAGACCCGTCAGCATACGTGGACAAAGAGCGCTCTGAATGGTAACACTGCAACAACGGTTAAACGCACATCGGCAAATAGGACTGAACAGCGTCATTTTCATTTACCACTTTGAGGCACATCCAACCTATTTGCCCCTCACAACCGTGGTTTTTAACGGACTGGAACACGGACAGTTCAGCGCCATCACTGCCACGGTCACCCTGATGGAAATTACGGTTCATCCGTGGCGTATCGGGCGCTCGGACATCGCCCGGGAATATGAAACCCTGCTGACACATTTTCCGCACCTGACGATAGCAGATGTTACTCGCGATGTTGCGCGGCAAGCAGCACAGTTGCGCACAGCCTACGCCATCCGCCCCGCCGATGCGTTGCAGGTTGCCACGGCGTTAACCAACGGGGCAAAGGCGTGGGTTACCAACGACAAACGGTTGAAGCAACTGTCCCCGGAAATTGACATCATCCTTCTGGAAGATTTTGTGGAGATACCTTCGGAAGAAGGTGGAAATTGAACGGTTACACGACAAACATTTCCCCCTCGAACCGCTCAATGAGTTGTTCCGGGATGCGTTGCAATCCGTGTGGCAATAAAAAACGGGCTGACAGCAAATGCCGACCCGTGTCGTCAACGCCCTCGCAGTGCCAAACACTGCCGGAGAATGAAAGTTTACCGACCAATCGGTAATCGTCGCATACGAATAACCTGTTCACTGATGCTAATCAACGCCCCCGCCTCCAAGTCACCGGTAAAACGTGTCAGCGTTTCTTCCAAGTAGTGGTTGACATTCGTTGGTTTCATATCGTTCAGCCGAAACGTAATGACACTTGGTATTTGCGCTCGACTTAAAGCTACTAATCGCCCAAAATCCAAATCGTGAGTCAAGATGATGCGCTTCTCTCGGATGGCTTTGCTCACTATCTGCTCGTCCGGCAATCTCTGCAAGCCTTGCTCGCGCAAATGCACCACATCATATCCCTGTTCGCGCAAAAACAAAACGGTCGAATGTCCCAACCCCATATCGAGCAAAAATTTCACGCAGCCACCTGATGCGGGGTAAACGTTACGTCGCCGGCTGTCCATGCAGCGTAACGCAATGCCTGCCGGATATCATCGGGCGTCAGGTCAGGATATTCTGCCACAATCTCCGCAAACGACATCCCGTTGGCAATGAGATTCACAACCAATGAAACTGAAATGCGCATCCCCCTGATACAGGCTTGCCCTCCCAGTATATTGGGGTCAAATGTGATTCGGT
This sequence comes from Chloroflexota bacterium, assembly GCA_024278725.1. Lineage (GTDB taxonomy): Bacteria > Chloroflexota > Anaerolineae > 4572-78 > 4572-78 > JANTHQ01. The sequence continues at coordinate 2,731 of JAJRSQ010000079.1, read as the reverse complement.
CAAATTGAGCCATCTTTACCTCCATATGTGTGACACTGATGATATTATACCATAAAATCATCGGCTGTCGCTCATTCTCCCCGCAGCTCCAAATACCGCCGAACCGCCCGCGCGGTATAGCGGTCAATGTCCAGCGTCAGCGCCTGCTCCGGCGATATCCACCGGTATTCTTCCGCTTCGTGGTTCAACACCACCTCAGTGCGCTCGCTGTGGCAGGCAAAGTCGAAAAAGATGAAGTGCCGCTCCTTCCAAAAGGCATCATCGTAAATGAACTGCTGATAGAGCAGAAACTCCGGGTCGGTCACGTCCAACCCCGTCTCTTCTTTCGCCTCCCGCACCAGCGCATCCTCCATCCGCTCCCCCAATTCGATGTGCCCGCCGGGGATGGTCAACTTGCCGTGCCATTTGTGGCTGCGCACCAACAGCAATTCCCCCGCCGGATTGAATATCAGCGCCCCCACCGTCGGCGCCGGAAAGACCTGTTCGCTCATTCGCCCTCCCCGGTGAACATTTCCCGCACCAGCCGCAACACCGATCCGCTCACCCGCCGCCGCACGTTGATGTCCTCAATCTTCATCAACTCCCGCGCCACTTCTTTCACGTCCGGCGAAAATTCATTCGGGTCCGCCAAACTCAAATCGAAATATGCCAGCGGTTCATACCCCGCCTTCTGCAAAAATTCGTTCGGGTGTACCCCAAACAGGTGCGCAAAGGCAATGCACGCATCCCGCGTCGGGCGTGTGCCCAACTTCAGCACCCGCCGCACCGCGCTGTGATCCTGTCCCGCCGCCAAACTGATTTTCCGCATACTTCGCCCGTCGGCATCCACCAATGCCTGCAAATACGGCACAAATTCGTCCCGCTTGTATTTCTCTCGCTCGCCCATGTTGACTCCTTTTCCGGTTCCCGTTACACTTTTCCCGTCGCTCCCGTATTGTATTACATTTCAAACCCATTTACAACTTGGAGGTGTTTTATGTCGAAAATAACCCGCATCGCCGGTTACTGCCGCGTTTCCACCGACGACCAAGCCGAAAGCGGGCACTCCCTCGATGCCCAGCGCCGCGCCATCGAAGAATTTTGCGCCCGCAAAGGCTGGGATTTGGTCGAAATTTACACCGATGCCGGCATCTCCGGCTCCCTCGATGCCCGCCCCGCCCTGCAACGCCTGCTCGCCGATGCGGAAGCCGGACGATTTGAGGTGGTCGTCGTTCACGCCATCGACCGTTTCTACCGCTCGCTGGCAGGCTTGCTGCGCGCCATTGAACGCTTGGGGCAGCACAATGTTTCCTTCGTTTCGCTGACCGAAAATCTCGATTTCACCACTCCCTGGGGAAAACTCACCCTCGCCGTGCTCGGCACGCTGGCGGAAATTTATCTCGATAAATTACGGGTTGAAACAACCAAGGGCTTGCTCGAACGCGCCAAAAAAGGACTGCACAACGGCACGGTGCCACTGGGATATTGCCGCGGCAAGTGTTCCGTCTGTGCCGACCCCAACGGCAAGGGCTATTGCCCCTTTTTCGGCGGGGATGATTTGGGCGATGGCTCTGCCCTCATCGCTCATCCCGTGGAACGCTTCGCCATTGAATTTGCTTTCCGCTGGACGGCGGAGGAAACGTTGTCCAACGCCCGCATCGCCGAGCGCCTCAACCGCACAACCGTCACCGTCGCCGGGCAAACCCTGCCCCTGCGCACCAAAGGCAGTCCCGGCAACAGCCTGCCCGGTCCCTTCGGCAAAGATTCGGTGCGCGAACTGCTCAAACGGGTCTTTTACACCGGCGTTGTCCCCTATTACGGCACCAATGCCAACGGCAAAAAACGAAAACGGGGCGATGCCCTCGCCCTCTATCCCGGCAAACACCCCGCCCTCGTCTCGCAAGACCTCTTCGACCGCGTGCAGGAAATCTTCCGCCTCCATTCAAGTAATCCCCGCAAACGACGCACCACCCCGGCGCGGCTGTATCCCCTCTCCGGTATCCTCTACTGCGGCGAATGCGGCGCAAAAATGCGCGCGCAAAGCGGCAGCAAAAATAGTTTGCAGTATTATGTATGCACCACCCGCTTGCAGCGCACCGGCACTTGCAGTCAGCGCGCTATCCGCGCGGAAGTGGCGGAAGCGCAGATGTTCCGTTTTTTGCAAGTTTTTATCGTGCCCGATGACTGGCTGGCGCGGCTGCTGCGACTGTGGGGACACGACCCCGATGAGATTGAGCACCGACGGGCGGAGATTGCGGCGCGGCTCGAACGCGCCGCGGATTTATACCTTGCCGGGGCAATTGACCAAGCCAAATTTCGCGCGGAACAGGAATCCGCTGAAATCGCAATGGCAGACTTGCGCCCCGAAAACATATCCGCTATAATAGACACAAAAGCGCAATTGGATGAACTCCAATCGCGCTGGGATACTTTAACAGATTTAAACAAAAAAAGGCTTTTGCAACGGATCGTTACGAAAGCCTTCATTCGGAGACATGCTCTGTCTGCCGCAAAACTTTCAGAGCACGCATACCCACTAAAAACTGTCTCACTCAAAGAGGACTACAGTTTTTACAGCGGGAGCGACGGGCTGGCAATAAGACGTAAACACAGCATCAATGGTGTTATCGTCTTACCGCCAACCTACTCACGGGATATTCCTCCCGATTGACTCTCGTAACTGCGAATAGTTTACCACATCCTCCGTTTGATGGCAACCGTAACCTCTGTTGCGCACTCACAACGGAGGTTT
>JAJRSQ010000078.1 GCA_024278725.1 Chloroflexota bacterium | reverse complement strand
GGTGTTATCCGCGCCGCCGGGGTTTTCAACGGTATGGCAACCTTCGCACGTGTCGTCGAACCCGAACCGGTGGCGGGCGATCCACAAGCTGTCGGCGTGCGATTCCGGCTGGAAGGCATCGCCGACGGCGAGGGGCGGGATAGTCCCGTCGGCGGTGGTGGTGGCGGGGATGGTGTGGCACAGGTTGCATTTGGCGGAGATGACTTCGTTTTCGCTGTTTACCTTCAGGTGTTTCCCGTCGTGGCAGCGGAAACACCCCGCCGATTCCTCATGCCCCACGTTGTCGGGATGGGTGTCCAAAGTGATGTCCATAGTGGGGAAGACCATATTTTTGTACATCACCGCCAAATTGTCCACGGCAGCATCAACCACCACTTTGTTTTCGGCGTAATATTCAGCCCAATTTTCGGCATAATAGTCTTTCAACCCTTTTATGGCGAAGAGCGCATCTTCGATGGTGGGGTATTCGCGTTCAATCACCGCGACGGCATTCTTTTTGATGTATGGAATTTGCGGCGAAATGATGCCGCGCGCCATCGCATCATCCAGCGCGTCCGACGGGTTGGGGAAGGTGTGGGCGATGCGATTGTGGCAGGTTGTGCAGTCCATGGTTTTCATTCGCCCGGCATTTTGGGGCTGAAAATCCGCGGGCAGGTCGGCGGTGATGTCCACAAATTCCGCCGTTTCGCCGGTGTTGGCATAGGTCACCCGCACCCAGGGAATTTTCTGCTCAAGATAGGGCGCATCCACTGCGATGTATTCCACGGTATTTTCGGTGTGCCAGTGGATGCCCTTCCCTTGCCCCTGTGTTGACGTGCCGCCCCCGGTTTTGAACGCCAGGAAAGTGGTGGTCACGGCGTTGTTGTTTTCGGCATCAAAATGCTGAATCTGACGCAGGCTGTCGTCGGAATATTTCTGCGCGTTGTGGCACTTCTCGCAAATCTGCTCGGCGGGACGCATGCTTTTAATGTAGATGGGGACTTCATATTCCGCGCCGATATATTTGAACACGTGGGTCATGTCGCCGGCTTTGCGGGTGAATTGGGTGGCGATATATCCGCGCCCGATGTGACATTCCACGCATTTCACGTTGGCGTGCGGCGATGCTTTGTAAGAGGCATATTCCGGCGGCATCGTGTGGCACGCCGTGCCGCAAAACTCCGAACTGTTGGTATATTCCCATCCCGCGCCCGCCAAAATGAACAACAGCACGCCGAAGGCAATCAGGGTGAGGTACGGCAATGCCCGCGTCCAGCGGGGCGCGGTGCGTTCCGGCGTGATGAAATTGCTGATACGGTCTTTCAGGCTTGTGAGTTTACGCATTGCGCGACCTCCGGGAAGTGATGGTTCGATATGCCGCATAAAGTCCCCACAGCACAAGCAGTATCACCACAATATAAAATGATACTCGAATCCAGCGTCCGGTTTCGACTTTATAGGATTCCACATCGGCTTTTTGCCCCACCGATGGGATGGGGGTGGGTGGGGGCGGCACATCTGTGTCAATCAGCGCGATGGTTCCGGCGGCAGGTTTCTGTATCCGGGCATAGGCGATGGTTTCCGCCGCCCATTGCGCGGTTTCCGCCGGAGCGGTGTGGCAGGTGTTGCACGCATTCGGCATGGCATCAAAGCCGCCGTGCGCCACGGAGGCATCCGGGTTGGGTTGCAGGAAACTGTGGTTGCGGATGTCGTAGGCGACGGCGCTTTTCGCCATTTTGGGCATATGGCAATCCGAGCAGACGAAGGTGTGTTTTTGGCTGGCTTGCTGATGGTAGGGAATGTGCTCGATGAGCCGGACTTTATCGGTGTGGCATTGGAGGCACAAATCGTTGAGCGGTGCATTCAATTGCCCGTCTGCCTGCCCGTCGTCGTGGGTGCTGTGGCAGGTGACGCAGTTCACTTTGCCCGATTGTTGCATCTTGCTGCCCAACTGCCAATCCATATATTGCTGATGGTGCTTCTTCGCGCTGCCATCCGCCCACACATCCGCATCGGCGGTGGTGGCGGTGAAATGGTCGGAGAGGGTGTCACCGGGGCGATAGGTGGCGGGGAAGCTGTGTCCGTCGGGTGATTTGCCCCGGCTGTGACACGAGCCGCACACTTGGTCATCCACGTCTTGGTACAATTGCGTGTTTTTGGGGTCGGCGGCGTGTTCCGCGCCGGGACCGTGGCAACTTTCGCACCCGATGCCGAATTCCACAAAGTCCCATGTTTCGGTGTTCAGTCCGGTCACGTGGCAAGAGCCGCACGTCCGTCGCCATTCGCGGGTCTGCCAGTCATCGGCGTGATAGGGAACCCATTCGCCGGTTTCCACATTCCATTGGGCGGGCAAAATATAAAAATCGCCCGTATCGGTTTGGGTGAGATAGCGTTGTTTCCACTTGCTGCCGATGGTGTAACGAACATCATCGAGACCGAAGGGTAGATTGGGGTCATCATGGGTAAAATTCCCCACCACAACTTTGGGGTCTTTCGTCACGTCCTGAATCATTTTTGCGTGCGGGGTATTTTGCCATGAGGTGTACATCTCTTCATGGCAGCCGCCGCAGCGGTCACTGCCGATGTATCCTTCTGCCGGTGAATTGCCCACACCTTCGCGCGCCGGAATCAAATCAATCGCCCAATCTTCGGTTTGGTCGGTGTGGCAGGCAACACACGCGGAGGGCATCGCCGCCGGAATTTCATCAACCGGCGTGATGTCGTGGTCGCCGTGGCAATCAACGCAGGTTGGCAAATCGGCTTTCTGTTGCGTTTCGATGGCATGAAACGGGTTGTGCGGGTAGTGACACCGTTCGCAATTTTGCGCAATCGCATTGGAAAACTCTTGGAGAGATTGGGTTTGATTGGGTTTGTGGGGGAACAAATAATTGCTTCTGGGGCGATGACAATCGGTACAGCGCAGTGGTGCGTCGGCGTTTGCACCGTGGGGCGATTGGTCATACGCATCCAACGATATTTTCAACGATATTTCATCGCCGGATGGGAAGGTGAGTGTGTGCCGACTGTCGCGGTGGCATTGTCGGCACTGGGCATCCAGCACGGGTCTATCGGCATAAACAATGTTAAATGCGTTTAAGAAAATGAGCGCTATAATAGCAAAAAACGCCATTGATTTTGCTGAATGCATGCGTCAGGGTCTCCCTCTAATAGGATAGGGCAAGCCCGATTTGCACCGGGCTTACCCATCTTGAGTTGAATTTATGGGGTGATTATTTGTTCATGCTACCGGCAAGGTCTCGGTCATGATACCCAACCGCCATATCTTTGAGTTCGTCGGCAGTGAGGTTGCTGGCGGGACCGCCATCATAGTGACAACTGCGGCAAGCGTAGTCCAGCGTGAGGTACGGCATCGAGAATTTGCCGTCTTCGGTGAACTGTTCGGTTGCCAGCGGGTTGATGGCGAACAGGTGCGTCCGCAAATCGCCGGTGAAGCGGTCTATATCGCCCAGGGCGCTCTTCGAGGCGCGCGCCATGTGGCATTCCACACAATCAGCGTGTTTGCGGTCGGTGATTTTCTGGTAATCCACCTGTTTGAAGTGGCAGCTTTCGCACTGAACTTTGGTGCCTTCGTTCCCTTTGGCGTATTTGACCGGCTTGTGCGGGTCGTGGCAGTCTACGCATTCCAGGGCGTTGTGTTTGCTTTGCGCCATCGTTTCAAACTGCTCATGATGTTTGATGAAACCTTTGCTGGCATCAATCTCGGTTTTGTCGCTGCGGTAGTGGCAGTCACCGCAAGCTTCAGATGAGCGGTCAACTTTCAGCGGGAAGCCGACGGGGTCATTCACGTGGTTGCTGCCGGGACCGTGGCACTCTTCACAGTTGATGCCCGGCTCAGACCATGTGCCGATTAACCCTTCCAGACCATCCTGGTTTCCTTCGGGGCTGTAGCCGGTGGTGTGGCATGTCCCGCAATTGTAGGCTTTTTGTTCACCGGCATGGTACGGAACCCAGTTGTCACCCATATCCAAATCTTCGTTGTAGAAGTTGTATTGGGTTTTGGCGTTTTCATCGCCGGTGATGATGTAGCCGTTTTTGTCGATGAAGCGGGCTTTCCAACCGTAGCCGCCAATCACGTAGCTGATGTCATCCCAAGTGTAGCCATCGGGAGGCGTGGTAACTTCGGAGAAGGGGTATGTCGGCGGTTTCCCGTCAACAACTTTGTTCAGCTTGTAGGGGTGACCGGTTTTCATGAAGGAGTCGTAGGTGTCTTGGTGGCATTCTTGACACGCTTCTCGTCCAACGTATGTGGCGGCTTCAAAGCTCGCGCCATCTTCACCGGCGGGACCGGCGGGTCCTTGGGGACCTTCAGGTCCGGGAGGTCCCATTTCGCCTTGAGGACCGGCGGGTCCGGGAGGTCCTTGTGGTCCTTCGGGTCCTTGGGGTCCGGCTGGTCCGGCGGCGCACTGCGCTGCAACCAGCGCCAATACTAATATTACCGCTAACACTAACATTTTTTTCATTTTTATCCCTCTAACCTCCATGTTGAGAAATGTGGCATAAATACGTGGCAGAGTACATATGGTACAATTATTTCCGGGTTTTTTTCAATAAACACCTCCATCAGAAATACACACAACACGATTTCGCGGGCACTTTTACCCACTGATGTGGGTATTATAACCCATTTCTTCGGTTGGGTAAATATTCACATACGGATTTGTGACATTTGTCTTGCTATTTCAGGATGAATGTCATATAACGAGGAGTGTATCAGGCTTTGGAGGGGTGAAGAAGTTTCTGTGGCGCGCGAAAATAGCGGCAGGCGCATAGAGGGTGTGGGGGAAAGAGGGGGTATCAGGGTCGGGGGTGTTTAATCTACCGAGATTAACCCTTTGCTGATGGCGTATTTCACGAGTTCGACGCGGCTGTGGATTTGAAGTTTGTGCATGATGTTTTCGCGGTGACGGTCAACTGTTTTCACGCTGATAGCCAGCATTTCCGCGATTTCACGGTTGGTGTTTCCTTCCGCGATTTTCACCAGAATTTCATGCTCTCTGGGGGTTAGGTTGGTATTTTTCGTCGCCGGTTTCGACGCCGATGTTGTTGAGCGATTGAGGAAATCGTTGACCAAATATTCCGCCATGCGCGGGTACAGAAATACTTCCCCGCGATGCACAATGTGGATGGCATTCACCAAATCATCGGGGGCGGCACGTTTGGGTACATAGCCCGATGCCCCGGCTTGCAGCATTTCAAACAGATATTGCGGGGCTTCATGCATGGTCAACCCTAAAACCACGATGGACGGATACAACGCTTTGATGCGCCGGGTGGCTTCAATCCCGTTCATATCGTCCATCACCACGTCCATCACCACCACATCCGGTTGGATGTGCTCTAAAAGTGCCAGCGCGTGTGTGCCGCTATTCGCTTCGCCCACAATTTCGATGTCGGCTTCGGCTTCAAACAACATCCGCAGTCCGGCGCGGACAATATCGTGATCATCTACCAATAATAATTTTATGTTTGCCATATGATGTATGTGCCTTCTTTTCCAGTGGAATGTCCACGTGCAGTTGTGTGCCACGCGCCGGCGCGGAGATAATTCGGCAGTTGCCGCCCAGCAATTGCACCCGTTCCTGAATGCCCAACAACCCCCATCCGTCGCGCCCCCCGATGCACTGCAAAATGTCATCGGTATTGAACCCGATGCCGTCATCGGCGACCACCAGGGTGATGGTTTCATCATCTTCCTGCAATGAGATGAAAACGGATTGCGCGCGCGCATGCTTGGCGATGTTGGTGAGCGCCTCTTGCATGATGCGGAAGAGCGCGGTTTCCTCGTCGGCAGAGAGTGCCTGCGGCGTATAAGCGATTTCCATCTGCACCGGAAGGTTGTATTGCTCCTCGAATTTGTGGGTATACCAGCGAATTGTCGGTTCCAGTCCCAAATCATCCAATTGTGACGGGCGCAAATTGGCGATGATGCGCCGCAATTCTCCCAGCGCGTCGGCGCTGTATTTTTTCAATTGTTGCAGATGTGACATCGCCACATCCGGTTTCTGTTTGAACATTGCTTCAACCCCGCGCAACCCCATCCCGATGGCGGAGAGAGATTGTCCGGTGGCGTCATGCAATTCGCGTGCGATGCGTTTGCGCTCATGCTCCTGCGCTTCCACCACCCGGTCGAGCAACGCGCTCAGGATTTCCTCATGTTGCTCAATGTCCTGCCGCAAGCGGACATTTTCAATCGACATTCCCAATTGCTGGCTGATGCTCAGCATCAGATTGAATTCCGCCGCGGGCAGACTTTGCGCCGTCTCCGGTTCAATTTGTGCCAGCACCAAACTGCCGATGATGCCTTTTTTGGAACGGAGCGGCAACCCCAGCATCACCAGCGGTGAGGTTGCCTTGCGGCAGGCAGTCTGTTTCTCAATATTGTGCGGGTCAAACAGCCATTGCCGCTCATTATGATGATAGCAGATGGCTTTGCCCGATTCGATGCATTGCGTGCCGAGCGTTTTTGCGGTGGCATACAGCGCCGAGGTGTCGTCGGTGGGCGAAAAGCCGATGGTTGTGTCCACCGAAATTTCCGAATGCGGCGTGGTGCTCAAAATCAGCATCCCCGCGTCGGGGAAGGTGAGACTATTGATGATGGTCTGCAAAACTTGCCGGCGTTTTTCCGTCGGGGAGAGCGGCAACGCCAACAGGGTCGAGACTTTCAGTAGGACTGACAGTTCCTGCGTTTTCAGTTGCAAGGCTTGATTCAGCGCGTCTTTTTCATGGTTGCGACGGCGTTCGCTGTCGATTGCCGCTCGCTGGGCATCTATTTTCGCCTGTTGCGCGTCGTGTAATTTGTGTTGCTGCTCAATCTCGAAAATATTGAGTGCCCGTACCATGAAAATCGCAATAATGGCGACGAAGCCGCCTCGCAAAAGCTGAACCGGAATGCCCACCCAACTGAAGAGCAACGCGCTGTTGATGACGTTTGACGGGAACAGGAACGTTTTTTCCACAAAGAATTGTCCCACCACGCCATACCCGATGAGCGCAAAGGCGCAAATTGCCAAATCCCGCCCGAATTGCGGCAGTTGATGCAAACGGAAGGTTTTTCGTTGTTTGAGCAACGCCCATGCGCCAAACAGCGAACCGGGAATCGCCAGAATGTAGCGGGCTAAAATGTCGCTCACCACAAGCACATCCGCCAAATTCAATTGATACACAATGGAGACAACGGATACATTCAGCATCCAGAAGCCGAACATCACCGAGATAGAACCCCATACCTGCCGCAAAGTGACATCGGAGGGCGTGGAGAGCATCACCCCGAAAATCACCAGCATCACAAATGATGCGACCAACAGCGATACCCGCAAAATGTGGAAAACGAGGGGCATCGGCGCGACGCCGGAGAGCCGGAGGATTTTTTCGAGCATTTGCAGCCATTCGTTGGCGCTGTGCAAAAGCGCGAACCCCGCCAACGGCTGGATGGCATCGGCGAGCCGGAATTTCGATGTGCGGCGGCTGGCGAGCATCAGTGCCAGCCCCATCGAATAAAATGCCAGCCCGTACAAAAAGAATACGATGATGATATTCTGCTTCTGTTCAAAAAATGCGGTTACGTATCCCATGCTATCCTCAAGGATATTATAGCAGATTAATACAACTATAATACGGATAGGCACAGATACAAAATCTTATTTCATGTCCTCCTTAAATTTGTACCAAAAAACCGGCAAACAATGTTGCCGGTTCTTTGGTTGGACGGATGAACGCTCAGCACTCAATTTCAGCGTTTTTGCGGGCGTAGTAATACCAGTTGAGCGCCAAACACGTGAAGTAATAAATTGCAAACCCGTACAGCGCGTATTCGGGCGTTCCGGCTTTCACTTGTTGTCCAAAGACGCGGGGGATGATGAACGCGCCATAGGCGGCGACGGCGGCAATCCACCCTAATACCGGTCCGGCTTGTGCCGGCTCAAAAATGATGGGAACCATCCGGTAGGTAGAGCCATTCCCAACGCCGGTGGTGATGAATAGAATCAGGAACAGAATCAGGAAAGGGGTGAAATATTGTTCCGGCTGCGGCGAGGCGCCGGCTTGCTTGACGAAATACGCCACACCCAACGCCGACAGAATCATGACCACTGTATCCCACTGGGTGACTTTTGCCCCGCCGATTTTATCGGACACCCACCCGCCGATGGGGCGGGCGACGGAACCGACGAGCGGACCCAGCCATGCGTAGGCAAAGGGGTTGGGAGCGTGGGGGTTGATGCTGCCGTCCGGCAATTCCCCGAAGACCACTCGGATGAGCAGCGGGAACGCCGCCGAATAACCGATGAACGAACCGAAGGTCATGGTGTACAGATAGGTCATAATCCAGTTATGCTTGTTGTTGAAGATGGCGAACTGTTTTTTCAGGTTGGTTTTGATGTCCCCCGGCACAGCCTTCATCAAATATACCGTGAGGACAATGGTGATGGGCAACACAATCCACATGCTCACTTTCAATCCCAACAGCAGGTACAATCCCACAGCGGCGCTGATGAAACCAATTAGGAGCAATCCCAGTATTTTCATCAGTGCCGATGCGGTTGACCCTAAATTTGGGGAAGCGGTTGACAGGTTGTTCATGCCAAACCATGCCGCCAGCGTCAGAATGAATAAAATCGGTACCCAGACCAGCCCGCTATTTTGAATGTAAACCAACGTGCCCGCAACTTTGTTGCCCACATCGGTCGGCAGGGGACGTGCTGCGCCGCCCAACGCGCCAAACAGCGCGAAGGTCATCACAAAGGGCAGTAGCACCTGCATCACACTCACCCCGATGTTACCCAATCCGGCGTTCAACCCCAGTGACGTCCCCTGCATCCGTTTCGGGAAAAAGAAGCTGATGTTGGACATCGAGGACGAGAAGTTTCCGCCGCCCAAGCCGGACAACGCCGCCAAAATGGCGAAGGTGATGTACGGGGTGGAGGGGTTTTGCAGCGCGATGCCCACGCCCAGCGCGGGAATGATGAGCAGTCCCGTCGTCAGGGCGATGACGTTTCTCCCGCCGGCAATGGAAATGAGGAAGGCATTCGGGATGCGCAACGTTGCGCCCACCAGCCCGGCAATGGCGGACAGGGTGAAAAGTTGTGCCGTATCAAACGGGAAACCGAGGTTCTTCATCTGTACGGTGATGATGCTCCAATACAGCCAGACGGCAAAGGCGCACAGCAAACTGGGAATGGAAATCCACAGGTTGCGATAGGCAATCTTCTTTCCGGTACTCTCCCAGAATTCTTCGTCTTCAACGTCCCATTTTTCAATATAGGTTGACATGACAGCTCCTTTACATATCTTTTGTGTTAGATTGCGGCTGGGAAGGTGTGGTTTGGTTAAAAAGTTTTGGGACTCGGAATATCAGAAACGCCAATTGCAACACAACGCCTACGCCAATGAGATATTCTCCGTAAGGGTTGGCGACGGAAAGCATAATCAGCCCGATAAACAGGAGCGCACTGGGTACAGCTGTGGATACCGCATCAATGAGGCGCGGTTTTTGAGCGGTTTCTTTTTTCAGTTTTCGGGTATTATTTTTTGTTTTCGATGTTTTTCTTTTCTGAGACATAATTGTTTAACCTGCTGAGCCTGAAAGGGTGGAAAACAGCGCGAAGATGGTTTGCGCCACCGCAATCAGTGCTTCAAAAAAGATGAACATCATCCCGTATTTGTACCAGCCTTCTTGTTTTTCTTGTTCGACTTTTTCTACGTTATTCATGTGTTCCTCCACAATACGCTGTGTGTGAATTTACTGGAGTTTTGCGTCTTCCAACGGACCCGCGACACCATATTTTTCCCAAGTTCCCAACCCGGCATCCACGTCAATTTGCTGACCACGTTTGAAGGCAACAATGAAGATGAGCATGAAGGGAATGAACATCAGCACGGCAACGGTGGCATAACCCATATGAATGTTGGGAACCAGCCCGAATACCAGCGGATAAATAATCCCGCCTATGGTGGATATCCCGCCGATGAACCCTGTGGCAACCCCCGGATTTTTGTGGAATAGAACGGGGGTCAAACCGAAGTTGCTGCCTGTGCCAAAGGCGATGGTGAACCCTAAAATTGCCAGTATCGTCACCGAAAGGGTGAGATTGCCGCTCAGTCCGGCGAAGGTCAACAGAATCATCATCACCGATACCGCGACCATTGCCGTGAACACCCAGTGAATGCGCGGCGAAATTGCCTGATGCTGGGTGAGGAAGGGCCACGGTGTCCATCGCTTCCGTAGGAAAATATCGGATACATAGCCGGAGAACGGTCGCCACAGCGAGGCGTTGAAAGACTGCACCGCCGCCACCGTTCCGGCGGCAATTGCCAACGCCTCCAGTGATGTATACCCGATGGCTTCAAACTGTCCTTTGAATGCCAATCGGTAGTAGCCCGGCAACCAGGCATTCAACCCGATTTCCAGCCCGAAGGTCATAGCATACTGCAACATCAACGCGATGGACGCATATCTGGTGACGACGTACAATGTATCGCGCAGCGTTGCGGTCTTTTTCGCTTGAATCGCCCGTTTCTGGTCAACTGCCGCTACGCCGAATCGATAGTACACAACTGCCAGCACCAATGCCAGAATGCCCAGATGAATGAACGCGAGACGATAATTCAACCCGTAAATGCGGGGTAACATCAACGCTCCCAACCCTGCGCCCACGTTGCCGGTTCCGGCGTAAATGCCCTGCGCCAAACCCATTTCCTGTTTGTTGAACCATTGGGCAACATGCTGAATACCAATAACGAAGAAGATACCTGCGGTGGCTACCACCAATCGGGTGATGAATAACCATGTGTAGTTATTTCCAAATGCAGAAAGAATACTGAATACGCCGGTATAAGTCAGCGCAATCGCCGCTGCTTTGGGCGCGCCGATTTTGTCCGCAACCACCCCCGCATACTGCCGGAAGAAGGGTTGCAACCACATCGCGGAGCTAGCCAGAATGGCGAGCTGTGCCTTTTCCAGCCCGTATTCTTGCATAATGGCAACTGAGAAGGCGGCGGTGGCAAACCACATAATGAAGCTTGTCAAAAACCCCGATGCCGCCAAGATAAGTTGCCCTACCTTTGTGCCTTGTTTGTCCATTGTTTTGTTCTCCTATCAATAAAAGTTTGTAAAAGGGTTGGATGTTACCGCGAACCACCAAGACGTGACCGCCGATACCAGATGACCACTTGCGGCGGACGCCATAAATACGCATACGGGAATGAGAGCAGGTGAACCAGCCGGGTGAACGGCAACAGCGCCAACAGCACAAAGCCGCCCACGATGTGCGTTTGCACCACCCACGGCATATTGCTGACGAGGGAAATGTCCGGCTTGAACAGTAAAATCGACCACAGGTATGGCGTGGCGAAGGCGGCGAACCATGACGACCCCCAGCGGTAGAAAATGGCTGTCCACACGCCCGCGACAACCTGCACCAGCAGCGCCAGCAGCAAAATGCTGTCCATCACCGAGGTGATGTGCCACAGGCGAGGGCTGTTCAAACGGCGCAGGATGAGCAGTACTAGCCCCACCAGTGCCAAAATGCCGGCTATCAGCGCCATCCCTTCCAAGATGTACAGCCGGATGGGGACACCGTTCCAGCCCAGAATTGAACGGGGAACCAGAAATGCCACCAGATGCCCGGTCAACACCGTTAAAATTCCGTAATGCCAGGGGACAGACCCCCAGAAGAGTTGTTTGGTTTCCAGAAATTGCGATGACAGGCTGGAGTATGAGAATTTATCGCTCCGATACCGCCAAATTGTCCCCACCACCGCCAATATGATGGCGACGTATGGAAATACGCCAAAAAGTAATTGCGCAACAGTCATAACATTCCTCCAATTGGTCTTCTCCGGTTGCGTTAACCGGCAGGTACCGTTACTTGAGTTTTCTCCAGCACGCTGATGATGGCATGCAACAGATGGAAATACGGATTTTGCCCGTCCTGATTGAACCCGGCAATCATTTTGGCGAGTACCGGGATGAGACAATCAATTTTCAGCGATTGGGTGAATTCGTCTTCCGTCTCTATTTTGCTCAAAAAACGCATGATCACCGCCAGATGGTCGGCAAGTTCATTGCCCCGGTCGAAACCGTATTTGTAATATTCCTCTTGCAGCCGAACCATAAATCTGCCCCGTTTGAAACTTTCGCCAAACAAGATGTATCCGGCGTAGATGAAACAGGTGGGGCTGACATCAAACGTGCCGGTGTAAATTTCTTCCAGCCTGCCCGGAGGAATTCCCTCGATGCCGTCGAGGAATTTTTGCATGGATTGTGCCGCTTCCGGGTAATCAACCACCAGCAGTGTCACACAGGTGCGCGCTTGGTCTTCCAACCGGGGGGTCGGATAATTGAGCAATTCACTGCAATAGCGGTAAAATTTTTGTTGATGCATGGTTATAACCCCCTGGCAGGTTTACCGCGGAACCCGATGCCGGTTTCGGCTTTGAAGGTGTACGGGTCGCCCATGAGTTCGGTGGCGTATTCGCGGTGCATGGGTGGAATGACGAATCGTTCATCGAAGGTGGGAATGGAGGTGAGCCGGTAGATTGCTTCGCAGGCTTCGGCGGTGAGTCCCGTTGCCGCCATCATTTCCTTCACCTTTTCAAGGCTGACATCGCCCACTTCGCCGGAGCGTTTGAACATACGGACGGTGAGCAATTTTTCAAACGTTTCCACCAGATGACTTTCGTTTCCGCCGGTGAACAGGTTTGCCATATATTTGATGGGGACGCGGGCTTTTTCCAGCGAACCGAAATAGTCGGTGGCATCCACGTTGTAGGTGTCGCCATCTTCCATGCGCGCCAGCACCGGCAGCAACGGCGGGATGTAAAACAGCATCGGCAGCGTGCGGAATTCCGGATGCAGCGGTAATGCCAGTTGCCACTCTTTCACGAAGCGGTACACCGGCGATTTCTGCGCGGCTTCGACGACCGAGTGATGCACGCCGTCTTTTTTCGCTTGCGCGATGACGGCGGGGTCGAAGGGGTCTAAAATCATCTCGCGCTGGCGTTGCACCAGTTCATCTTCGGGGGCGGCGGCGGTTTCTTCGATTAAATCGGCATCATACAGCACCACGCCGAGGTAGCGGATGCGTCCGACGCAGGAATGGAAACAAGCCGGGGCTTGTCCGCTTTCCAGCCGGGGGTAACACAGGATACATTTTTCCGATTTGCCCGATTTCCAGTTGTAATACACTTTTTTATACGGGCACGCCGAGACGCAGTAGCGCCATGCCCGACACACGTTCTGATTCACCAGCACGATGCCGTCTTCGCCGCGTTTGTACAGCGCGCCGGAGGGACATGCCGCCACGCAACCGGGGTTGAGGCAGTGGTTGCAGATGCGCGGCAGGTAGAAGAAGACCATCCGCTCCATCTCGAAGAAGGCTTGCTTCTCCGGTTCGGTCAGGTCGGCGAAATCGGGGTCGTTGGCGGCGTAGATGTTCGAGCCGCCCATGTCGTCATCCCAGATGGGACCGGCTTCGATGTCCATCGGCGCGCCGGTGATGAGCGAAATGGGGCGGGCGGTCGGTTGGTCGTCGCCGGCGGGGGCGTCGAAGAGGTCGCTGTAGCGGTATGTCCACGGCTCGTAATAGTCATCAATGGTGGGCAAGTATGGTTGGTGGAAGATGTTGGTGAAGCCGCGCAGTTTATCGGTGGCGCGGAGGTGGACGCTGCCCTTGCCATTCTTTTGCCAGCCGCCCCGGTATTTGTCCTGGTCTTCCCATCGGGTGGGATAGCCGGTGCCCGGTTTGGTTTCCACGTTGTTCCACCACATATATTCAGTGCCTTCGCGGTCTGTCCAGATGTTTTTACAAGCGAGACTGCATGTGTGGCAACCGATACATTTATCCAAATGAAACATCATTGAAACTTGTGCTCTTACATTCATTTAATTGCTCCTTCTGTTTTATGGTTGCCTAGAATTGCGGTTTGCTCGGCAATTTCCGTACGCGAATGTGGGTGTCACGATTGACGCCGGTGGGTCCCCAATAGTTGAAGCCGTAGGTGAACTGTCCGTAACCGCCAATCATCAGATTGGGTTTGAGCCGTACGCGGGTGAGGCTGTTGTGTCCGCCCGCCCGTTTGTTGCCGCGCAATGGTGATTTCGGTACGGAGATTGTCCGTTCCGGCGAGTGGTATTGAATGCAGATGCCGCGTGGAATGCGCGCGCTGACGATGGCGCGGGTGGCGACGACGCCGTGGTCGTTGTATGCTTCCACCCAGTCGTTATCCACAATTCCCAACGATTCCGCGTCTTTGTCGTTCATCCACAGGGGGTCGCACCCGCGAGAGAAAGTGAGCATGCGCAGGGTATCACCATAGGTGGAGTGAATGTGCCATTTGCCGTGCGGGGTGAGGTAGTTCAACTCCATGCTTTCGCCCTCTTTTTCCGTGTTGCGCAGGTCGCCGTATTGCTCGGACGTGGCTTTCATTTTGTAGGTGGGCAAATGTTCCCCAAAGGCGATGTACGCTTCATGGTCGTGATAGAATTGCTGTCGCCCGGTGAGGGTGCGCCACGGCACCAGCCGCTCGATGCTGTTGCAGAAGGGGGAATAGGCGCGCCCGTTGTTGATGAGACCCGACCACACCGGACTGGTGAGCAGTCGGCGGGGTTGAGCCTGCAAGCCCTCAAAGGTGGTGGTGACGCTTTGCGCTTCTTCGCCCAAATCTGCCAGCGGCAAGCCCACTTTTTTCTCATGCGATTTAAATGCGCGATAAGCGGATTGTCCGTTGGTTTCCGGCGCCAGACGGAGGATGATGTTGATGGCGTGTTTCACATCGTCCAGCGAGGGGTATTTTTTGCCGTCCCACTGTACGGTGGGGTGGGTGGTTAGCATTTCATCGTAGATGTCATCAATTTCCCAGTGAACCCCGTGCGCGCCCAGCCCGTTGTTGCGAGCGTTCGGTCCGAAGGAGAGGAAACGGTTGTAGAGATTTTTGTAATCTCGCGTCACCAGCTTCATGTTGGGCATGGTTTTGCCGGGGATGGCTTCACATTCCCCTTTGTACCAGTCCTTCACTTCCGGTTGAGCAATTTCAGCGGGGGAGTCGTGCGCCAGTGCCGAGCAGACCAAATCAACCACCGGTTCCGGGAAGTGGGCTTCCGCCAGCTCGCTGAGGCGTTTGGCGAAGGCTTTGAAGATTTCCCAGTCGCTGCGCGCTTCCCAGTTGGGGGGCACGGCTTCCGAAAGGGGATGGATGAAGGAGTGCATATCGGTGGAGTTGATGTCGTCTTTTTCATACCAGTGCGCGGTGGGCAGCACAATGTCGGAATAAAGCGCGGAGGTGTCCATGCGGAAGTTGATGTCAATCACCAAATCCATTTTGCCTGCCGGGGCTTCTTCCCGCCAAACGATTTCATCCAACTGCCCTTTGCCTGCTTCTTCCAACCCGATGGCGTTGTCATGCGTGCCCAGATAGTGGCGCAGGAAATATTCGTGCCCTTTGGCGCTGGACATCAGCGCGTTTCCGCGCCAGATGAACCACACGCGGGGCCAGTTTTCGGGAGCGTCGGGGTCTTCCACGGCGAAGCGAAGTTTGCGCGCTTTCAGTTGGTCAACCACGTATTGAATGACCTCCGCGTCACTTTCCGCACCGGCGGCTTTCGCTTCTTTCACCAATTCGATGCTGTTGCGCTCGAATTGCGGGTAGAAGGGGAGCCAGCCCATGCGCACCGCGCGAACATTCGCGTCGGCAGTGTGCCCCGATGTCCACGGGTTGTCCCCTTTCAGCGAGCTGTAT
>JAJRSQ010000077.1 GCA_024278725.1 Chloroflexota bacterium | reverse complement strand
GGGCGATTTGCGAGCCGCTCTTACGCATTTTCTTCCGGTTTTAACGAAAATCGGTGGCGTTGTAGGGGCACGCTGCAGCGTGCCCCTACATTTCCTGCGCAAAGTATTGTTTGTCAAGCGACTTTGCAACAGCCCTGGATTGGGAATCGGAGATTGGTTGATTGGAGATTCGCCAAACCGTTTATTCGGCAAATAGGCGAAACTCCAATCTCCAATCAACTAATCTCTATTTTCCCAACATCTCCATCAACTTTTGAATGCGGGGGAGCATTTCTGCGGGGTTGGGGTGCAATCCTTCCGCCAGCAGGGCGTTGTCGAAAAGCTGCTCGATGAGCAGGTCGGCTTTGCCGAAGTCACTTTTCAGCAACCCGGCGATGTTCTGCACGATGGGGTGTCCGCGATTGATTTCCAGCACCCGTTTGGGCACTTCGTAATCTTTTTCCAGCATGCGGCGGATGCGCTCCATCTCCTGCCCTTCGGCGCCGTCCGGGGCAACCAGCCGCACCGGGCTGTTGCGCAGATGCTTCGCTTCGCGGATGTCTTCCACTCGTTCATCCAACACCGATTTGAAACGCGCCACCACTTCCGCGAATTGGTCGTCGGGGAGTTTTTCTTTGGCGGCTTCGTCGGTGGCGGCATCCTCCGCCGCCTCATCGAGCTGCGCTGTTTCCACATTTTGCAATTTGTGCCCGTCAAACTCACGGAAGGTGGTGAGCATGAAGGTATCCATCGTGTCCACCATGAACAGCACGGGGATATTTCGCGCTTTGAAGCGATCCATGTGCGGGCTGTTGGCGGCGGCGGCAACACTATCGGCGATGAGATAGTAAATTTCCTCCTGCCCTTCCGGCATATTTTCCACATAATCTTTCAGCGAAATGAGTTCGTCCGGTTCATGGGTTGAACACGGGAAACGCAACAGCGGCGCCAGCGATGAGATGGCGGTCGGGTCGGTGGCGATACCCTCTTTAATGAAGGGGCTGAATTCCGACCAGAATTTTTTGTACTTTTCGGGGTCGTTTTTGCCCATGTCTTCCAGCGCGCGCGTCACCCGTTTGGTGAGCAGACTTTTCAATTTGCTGATGACGCGGGTGTTCTGCATCGCTTCGCGCGAGACGCTGAGCGAAATATCTTCCGAATCCACCACACCATGCACGAATCGGAAATGGTTGGGCAACAGGTCGGTGGTGTATTCTTCGATGAGCACATTTCGGCTGTACAGTTTCAGTCCGGGGTCTTTCCGCAGGCTGAACATGCTCCCTTCGCGGGTGGGCGGGATGTACAGCAACGCCTTCACCTGCACGGGCGCATCCACCGCAAGATGGATGTGCGCCAACGGGTCGGTGAAATCAAGGGTGAGCTGTTTGTAAAATTCGGCGTATTTTTCGTCGTCCACTTCCGACGGTGATTGCCGCCAGATGGCAGTTTGCTGGTTGGCGGCGCGTTGGTCGTCCCCTTCGCCCACGTAGATGGGGTAGGTGACGAAATCGCTGTGTTTTTTGATGATATTTTCCAGCCGGTAGAGGCTGGCAAATTCGTGCGCGTCGTCGCTCAGTTTGATGGTGATGGTTGTGCCCCGGTCGGTTTTATCGGCGGTTTCGATGGTATATGTTTCCGAACCATCGGACACCCAGCGGACGGCTTCGGCATCTTTGCGGAACGAGCGCGACACCACTTCCACTTCTTTCGCCACCATGAACACCGAATAAAAGCCCACGCCGAATTGCCCGATGATGTTGCTTGCCTGCTCTTTGCTTTCCTTCAGTTTTGCCAAAAATTCTTTTGCGCCCGATTTGGCGATGGTTCCCAGATTCTCAATCAGTTCCTCGCGCGTCATGCCGATGCCCGTATCGCGCAGGGTGATGGTTTTGGCGTCCTCATCCACGCTGAGCCAGATGGCGAGTTCCGCGTCCGGGTCGAGCACGTCGCGGTTGGTGAGCATCTCAAATTGCACCCGATTCAGCGCGTCGGATGCGTTGGAAATTAATTCCCGCAGGAAAATTTCTTTATCGGTGTACAATGAATGCACCAAAATATTGAGCAATTGCTGGATTTCTGCTTTAAATTGAAAAGATTCTGCTGTTTTGGTCATAATTACCTCCAAATTCAAATTACGAAATATGAGTTACGAAATACGAATCACACAAACCGCGCCGCGCCGTCGCCCGAAACGCCGTGCGTGTCCCCCGCGAATTGGTATTCCGGGTCGAGCAAATCGTTGATGCGCGCCATAATCAGGTCGGTGGCGGCTTGGAAGGTTTCACCATGACGAATTTCCGTCTCGCGGGTGAACGGTTCAAACGGTTCGGAGATGGCAAAGGGCGCGAGCGCACCCTCAAGCGTCAGCGGTTCGCCGATGCGGTATGTGACCGTTCCGGGGCGGGCAAGGGGCGAACTGCCGGGATACAGCTTATCCGAGCCGTTGCACCCGACGGGAATCACCGGCACACCCGTTTTCAGCGCGATTTGGGCGATGCCCGGATGCCCCGGGGTGAGCCGCTTTGAGCGCGTCCCCTCCGGGAAGATGAGCAGACTGACGTTCTCTTCCCGCAATGTGCGCACGCTGAGCGTGGCGACCATCCGCATGAATTTCTGGTAACGCGCCTGAATATAGCGGTCATACGGTTGCGCCGACGGGTCGAAATCATCATGCGGGGTGGAGACGTGCTTTTGCAGCGTGTCGGAAGCGGCGGCGTGGAAATCTTCCGCCGATAGTTTACCGTCCACAAAATCGCGCAGCAATCGGTACTCGGTTTTATCGGGGCGGCGGCGAAACACCTGTTGAAAATCTTTGGTGATGATGTACCCGCGAGACGGCACAGGAATGTTGTTGGTGGCGTCCAGCAGTTTGGTCATCAGCACGTTTTGATAATATTTGCCCTTCACCCAGGGGGCAATGGAGCGATAACCGTCCCACAAATGCACCATAATGGGAATGTAGTTGAAACGGTCGGTGTGGTTCATGGCGAAAATCACGGCGCGGTCGCGGGGAATGTACGCCTGATTCTCCATTGCGATGGTGACCCGTTTCAGATTTCCGGCGAGCAACGCTTGAACGAGCCAATGGAAAAACGGACGCTGGCGCGGCTTCAAACGGCGCAATTGTTGTTCAGTTATCACAGGCTGCCTCCCGCCACTGGATGCGCGTCACATCATAGTTGACGCAGAGCCAGTGTATCATAAAAATGTTAGTTTTGTGTTAGAACCCGGTAGATTTTTTTGGTTCTTTTGGGTTTCAAAAGGAAAAATTCTCCGCCTTTCGGACGCGCTCGCCGAGGGGGGGATGGGTGTAAAAAATATATTTCTCCCACGCGGGCACAGTCATCAGCGATACATTTTCCACCGCGAACCGCTCGAACATCTGCGCCGCCGCTTCGGGCTTTTGGCTGATTGCCAGCGCGAAATCATCCGCCTGATTTTCCGCTGCCCGGCTGACCCCGTTGGCGATGGGCAGCGTCAGCGCCGATACCAGCGCCAGCACCCCCAGCAGATACGGGTACGCCGCCACATCCCCCGGCGAGCGCCAGCCCATCTGCCGCCACACGCGATTCAACCACCGGCGCAGGGCAAACAACCCCAACCACAGCACCGACCCGCCGCCCAAAATATACCATAGAACATGTTTATGCACCCAATGCCCCATCTCGTGGGCAATCACCACATCCACTTCATCGGGCGGATGCTTCTTCAACAGAGTATCCCACAGCACAATTTTGCTCGCACCGCCGATGCCGGTGAAATACGCATTCACCGCCGATGTTTTGCGGCTGGCGTCAATCACCACAATATCATCAATGGTGATGCCCGCGCGGTCTGCCATCGCCGTGATGCGCCCGCGCAAATCCGGGTCGGTCACGGGGGTGACGGTGTAAAACAGCGGGGTGATGACGATGGGTTCCAGCAAAATATAGCCGAACGCAAATGCCATGAAACCCGCGCCCGCCAGCAGATGCCAGCGACGCGGCGAAAGATTCACCAGCCCGAAAAATCCGCCGTACAGCGCCAAATTGGTTATCAGCCCGATGCCCCAATTGATGCCGAAATCGCGCGCCCACGCCCCGACGCTCTGGGTGGACAGCCCGAACTGCCGGCGCAGAATGAAGCCGTATCCTGAAAAAGGCAGGTATATCAGCGTGATGACCACCGTCACCCAACCGATGAACAGCGCGGCGGCGAGCGCCCCTGTCCAGCGATTGCGCCGTCGGGTGACGCGGAACACCCCCGCTTCGATGCGCGTCCGCCAGCGCACCGCCCAGCCGCTGAACTGCAACAGCAACAGCAGCGCCGGATAGACTATCAGCTTTTCAATGCGCAGCGGAAGCGTCAGCGCGTGCAGCGCTTCGGCTTTGGGGCTGTTTTCCCAAACCCCGGCGGAAATCTCCACCGGCTCAGCCGTCAATCCGGCGGCACGCTGCCCGATGCCGCTGGCGAAATATCCCAGCGGGCTGAGTAAAATTATGGCAATGGTGATAATCAACAGTCGATGGTATTTTTTCCGGGTTTCCATACGGCGTATCATAATCGAATTACGGGCGGGTGACAAATATTTGGGCGCGCCCAATATGACCTTTCTCAGATTGACGGTGACTCGGCAATGGGTTACACTGCCTGTATGAAACACTATCTGATTGCCGTTTTCGCCACAATTTTGCTGATGGGATGCGCCCCCGCGCCGGTCGAACTCGCGCTCACCCCGGAGACGCCGCGCGTGCCCACCCGTGCCGTGCGCACGCCGACCCCCACGCTGGTTGCGCTCCCCACCGATACCCCCTTGCCGTCGCCCACGCCATCCCCCGCGCCCACCCCCACCCGTACCGGCACGCCGTTGACGCTGTGGGAAAGTTTGCCCCCCGCCCAACAGGTGCAATTGGCAACAGACATCGCCGCTTTTCAGCGGGATAATCCCACTGTCAAAATCACCATCCGGCATTATGACGACCCGTCGGCGCTGGTGGACGGCATTGTGAACGGAAGGGTTGACTTCGACCTGATTCTGGGTGCGGGCAACACCCTTGCCCCGTTGCAGCGGGCGGGGCTGTTACAGCCGATGGACGCATTTTTCCCGCCCAGCTTTTTGGACGCCTTTGCCGGGGTCACGCTCACGGGCATCACCGCCGAGGGGCAGGTGTGGGGATTGCCCGACACGGCGGGTTTTCACCTGCTCCTCTTTTACAACCGAAAACTGCTCGCCAGCCCGCCGGCGAACATCACCGCGCTGGAAACAGCGGCAACCACTGCTCCCGCCGGCACGGTCGGACTGGTGATGAACACCGCCGACCCGTTGTGGGTGCTGCCGTGGATGGGGGGAAATGATGGTGGGCTGGTGGATGATGCGGGCGCGCCGGGGCTGGATTCCCCGGCGATGGTGGCGGCGCTCGGCGTGTACGCCCAGCTGGTTGCCATCACCGACGATGCACCCCAAACCTATGCCGAGTCGCGGCAGAAGTTTCTGGACGGGGGGGCGATGATGCTGATTGACGGCGATTGGATGCTCCCCACCCTGCGGCAATCGCCGGCTTTGCCGTGGGCGGTGGCGAAATTGCCCGCCGTCGATGGGGGGCTGGCGGCATCGCCGCTGGTTTTGGCGCGCTATTGGACAGTGGGGGCGCAAACGTCCGGCAGGCGGGCAGAAGCGGCGATTCAACTGTTGGAATATCTGGTTTCAGCGGAACGGCAATTGACGTGGGCAGCGCAGTTTGATACCATGCCCACTCGCCGCGACGCGCTGAACGCGCCGCAACTTCTGACCGATGCCACGCGCCGCGCCGATGCCGCGCAACTGCAAACGGGGCAAAGTCTGCCCCTCGGCGTGGATGCCAACCGTATTTTGGATGCCATGCGCCAGCCGCTCGCGGATTTTTTGGCGGGTGAGATTGACGCCGCCACCGCCGCCGCGCGGATGCAGGAAAATCTGCCCTAAAAAAAGCCACCCCATTTCGCCAAAATGGCGAAACGGGGCGGGACCGCCTGTTGCCGGTATTATAATCGGTGATGCATATTTGGTCAATGAAAAAGCCGCACATTTCCGTGCGGCTTTGTGGTGCCGAGGCGCAGACTTGAACTGCGGACCCTTTGATTTTCAGTCAAATGCTCTACCAACTGAGCTACCTCGGCAAAAAAAGTGCTTCGCTTCGCGCAATGAACAGCGGTGAACCGACGGGATTAAAATTGAAACATCCTCATGCTCACGTATTCAATTGCGGGACAAAATGTAGCACGGAATAACCAATAAGTCAAATGGCATCATTCGGGTTATGCCCCTCACCGGCGACACGCAATGTAAGTCGGCTAGGGCTGTTAGTCCGAAGTTTATTTCCGGGTAAAAGCTCAGTTTTCATTTGCGGACATTTGCAGAACCATCGGCAAGTTGACCGGCACGATGCGCCCCGATTGCGCCGCGACATATGTCACGGTCTGCTCGTACAGCGCCCAAACAGCGTCCTGCTCCTCCCGCGAAAGCAGCGATGCGCGGCGCGACGTATCCCAATCCGGACGTTTGCCGCCGTCCAGATATACCGTCAGCCATGCGGATTGGGTGGCGAAAAAGTTGTTATCGTGCATTTTCACGCCCACAAAATAAGGCGGTTCGCCGCCCGTCGCGTTGTGTGCCTGTGTCACCGCATCTTCAAATGCCGCACCGGCATCCTCCCCAACCTGCTCGAAGAGCTTGTAATCCGCATGTTCGGG
>JAJRSQ010000076.1 GCA_024278725.1 Chloroflexota bacterium | reverse complement strand
TGTTTTCCAGCGCGAAAAACGTACCGTCGAAGTTCGCCAGCGCCACATCGCGCCCGTTCAGCGTGATAATGGTTGTTTCTCCGGCGGGGAGGCCATCGGCATTTAAAACAGTCACAAAAGCAGTCATCGGTCTTCCGTTCACTCCGGTGGGTGAGCGAGTGACAATATCATACCAGATGTGCCGGTGTGGGTACAGTAAGATTGTTTACGGTTTGGTTTTTAGCGGTCAGCGGTCAGTGGTCAGCAGTCAGTGGTCAGCGGTCAGCAAACAGTGGTCAGTTTTTTGCTGATAGCTGAAAGCTGATAACTGAAAGCTGATAACTGAAAGCTGAAAGCTGAAAACTGAAAACCAATTAACATAATTCAAACTTGACGGACTTATGTCAATGTAATACAATAGTACTAGGGAGTTAAGTACCGGGTGAATGGTGGAGCCATTTGAAATTGTGTTCTCAGAACAAAATCGAGCATGGGCAGTGCGGGCGGATGAAACCGCCACGCCGGAGGCTGTCGCCGCCGCGCTCAATCTCACCCGACCCGTAAACGTACTCCTCCTCTCCTCCGGCGCGGCAGAAATGTCGGAAACGGCGCTGGCGCAATTGCGCCGATTGTTTCGGGCGCTGGCGTGGTATCTGGCGGAGAAGCGCGCCACGGTGATGGACGGCGGCACGGCATCGGGGGGGATGGCGCTGCTGGCACGCGCGCTGGCGGAGACGCACACTCCCGCCCCCTACATCGGCACGCTGCCCGCGCATGCCCCGGTGGATGACGACCGCTCCGGGGAGGAAATTCTGGAGCCTCGGCACACCCATTTTGTGCTGGTGGAACATGATGAATGGGGGAGCGAAGTGCCGTTGATGTCGGCGCTGGCGGGCTATCTGACGGCGGGCGCAGCATCGGTGACGGTGCTGGTGAACGGCGGCGGCATCGCGCTGAAGGACGTTGCGCAGAGCATCGCCGCCCGTCGCCCAGTGATTGTGGTGGCGGGCAGTGGACGGCTGGCGGATGAAATCGCCCGCGCGCTCCGCTATCCGGCGCTCCCCGCGCGGCAACCCGTGCGACGCATCGCGCAATCGGGGCTGGTCTCGTTGTGTGATGTGTCCGAGCCGCCGGCGACGCTGGTGCAGTTGGTCCATTCAATTTTTTCAGGGCGTGAAAGGAGACACCCGTGACCCCACGAACCACCCGACGCAGTCCTGTTTTGCAAGAAATTTGGCAGCAGTTTGCGACTTATGATTACAATGCCAACCGCTCGCGGCGGCGATTTTTCCGCTTGCGCGTGTGGGTGCTGATATTGGGCGTTGCCGCCACGGTGCTGGCGCTGCTGTATTCCGCCCCCGCGCCCGTCGAAGACATCGTTGCCCTGCCGGGCGTGAAGGCGGTGTTGCGGTTTTTGGTCGTCGCCGCACCGGTGACCATCGGCATTTTGCAAAATGCGTCCAACAAATTTCGGGAAGGGACGAACTATGTTCAATTGCGCGGGGCGGCGGAATCGCTGAAACGCGAGATTTTCCGCTACCGGATGCGGGTCGATTTGTACAGCCGCGAGCGTACGGTCAACGTGCCGCGCGACGTGAAATTGGTGGCGAAATCCAAACAAATCGGCTTGGATTTGATGGAAAGCGAAACAGGGCAAGACCGTTTGCTCCCCTACAAGGGCATTGTTCCCCCCAAAGGGGCGATTGCCCCGGAGGATGACGGCTTCACCGACCTGACGCCCGATGAATACATTCAATGGCGGTTGGAAGACCAGCGCGATTATTATCGCCGCCGCATTGCCGCATGGAGCAGACAGGCGCGATTCGCGCAGTGGGCAATCTACATTTTGAGCGGGTTTGGGGCGGTGCTGGCGTCGCTGGGGGGCGAAGTTTGGGTGGTCGTCACCACTTCGCTGGTGACGGCGTTCATCAGCTTTCAGGAATACAAACGTTTCAATCTGCTCATCGGCATTTACAATCAGGCGGCGCATGATTTGGACAGCGTGCGTCTGTGGTGGTATGCCCTCTCCGCCAAAGCCCGAAAAGACACGGACAACATTGATAAACTGGTGCGCAACACCGAAAACATCCTCCGCACCGAACATGCCGACTGGATTCAGGAAGTCCGTGAGGCGCTGATGGAACTCCGCCACGAGGACGAAATGGCACAACAGGCGAATCAGTGAGCGGTCAGCGGTTGGTAAGTTGTAATTTTGCCGTGATGACCGCTTCCCCCACCGATTCAATCACCCCCGGTTGGGGCTGACGATACAACCCCGCCACCAGCGAATAATCCCCCGGCGGCAGAGTGTCGGGCAGGGCGAGCGTGTGCCGGTCGCGCAGGGTTTCGCCGGGCTGCCACAGACCGGTGGGATAAAACACCCCGCCGGGACGATGATCGCTCTGGGTGATGCCCGTCCCATCCGCCCCGACCAAATGCACGAAACTGGTCAAATCATCCCCCAACGGCGCATCCGTTTCCCAAAAAACATCCACCACCAGCGAGCTTTCCCCGCGCGTGAGGGTATATCCCGTCACCCGCAACCCGCCGCCCACCGCCAGCGACAGCGGCACGGCGGGCGAAAGGTTCGCTTTTTCCGCTCGAAAAAGTTGCGCGTGCGGCAGCGGCGGTAGCGGCGTCACATCCGCCTTCAACGACAGCCCGTCCATCGGTTTGATGAAAATGACGGGACGCCCGGCGGCGAATGCCGCATCCAGCACCCGCCCCACATTCCGCATATCGGGCGCGGGGGTGATGAGCGGGAAAATCCCCAGCAGGTCAGTGCGTTTCTTTTCCACAAATTGATAGTACCACAGCGGCATAATTTCGTTGCGGTCGTTGCTCAGCAGGATGGCATTTTCGGGCAAATCAGCCGAGAGAATTTCCTGCCAGGCGTCGCGGGCGATGGTATTCGGGCGTTGATTGACGGAGGAATATCGCGTAACCAGCAGCGTCAGCGGCAACAGCAGCGCCACCGAAACCACCAGCAGTTGCGCCAAATGCCGCATCCGAACATCCAGCCGCGAAAATGCCCCGCCGAAAACGGGTCCTTCCGCCACCCGCGCCCGCTTCCGAGCCACCAGCGCGGCGGCGAGCCGGTCGGCGATGGTGAACGCGCCCGTTGCCACCCACAGCGATACAATCAGCCAGCAGGGGATGAACAGCACGAAAATATCGCCGATGAAATAGACCAGATTGAACGCCCAAAACGCCAGCAATCCCCCCCCCGTGAGCGCCAGCAACGGGAGGTGCTTTCGCAGCCGGAAGACTCCCACCGCCGCCAGCCCTATCCCCCCCCAACCGAATTGTTGCCGCAAAAAGCCGAAACTTTCCGCCAAACGGTTGAAGCCAATCGCCGACGGGCGGACATCGGCATTGAAAACCCCACCCATAATGTGCGTGAAAAATCCGGCGACGGTATTTTGATACAGCACCAGCGTGCGGGTATCGCTCAGCCGGAGTTCAGTGTAGGGTACAAACG
Source organism: Chloroflexota bacterium (assembly GCA_024278725.1). Taxonomy (GTDB): domain Bacteria; phylum Chloroflexota; class Anaerolineae; order 4572-78; family 4572-78; genus JANTHQ01. The sequence continues at coordinate 2,292 of JAJRSQ010000076.1, read as the reverse complement.
GGGCAATCAGGGGCAGATAAAGGTACAGCACGGCGGGCGATGCGCCGAGCGCGAGCAGTTTCGCGGCGTCGGGCAGGGAAATGCGCCGCCAGCCCGAAAGCCACAGCGCCAGCAACACCGCCGGAATCATCAGCACGGCGGTGCGATGGTGCGCCAGCGACAGCCCCATTGCCAGCGCCAGCCATTTTCCATGCCGAAAGGTGAACGCGCGCGATGCGGGCGCATCGGCGGGGAAGCAGCGCACGGTCAGCCGGAAAATCAGGGCGACGAAAAGGGCGTGCAGGCTGTACACCTCGGCGATGACGGCTTGACTCCAGAAAGCTTGCCCGAAGGCGAAGCTGAACGCGCCCGCCACCGCCGCCACACGCCATGCCATCGGCGACCCCGCCGGGAATATCCGCGCGATGATTTCCCGCGCCAGCAGATAGACCATCGCCACCGCCGCCGCGCCCGTCACCGCCGAAAAGAGATTCATCCGCCACGCCACTTCACCGACGGGGAAAGCGTGGCTGAACAGCCAGCCCGCCAGCACATACAGCGGGTATCCCGTCGGATGGGCGATGCCCGGCAGCCAGGGCACGAATTGAAATTCGCCGCCATCGGCAAAAAGCACCGTCGGCGCGAGGGTTGCCAGATAGACCGCCAGCGCCGCCGCGCCCACCCCCGCCGCGATGAGGTATTCGGTTTTTCGGGAATTGATTATTTGTGCCATAATATCGGGTGCATTTTGCATCGGATGGGGAGCGCTGGCAAATTTTTCAGTGGTCAGTGGTCAGTGGTCAGTGGTCAGTGGTCAGTGGTCAGTGGTCAGTGGTCAGCTGAAAGCTGATAGCTAAAAACTGATAGCTAACAACCGCCCCTTTATCTTGCATTAATCTTTCAGCCTATAATTTGGAGTATGATGAAAATTTTAAAGAGACTCTTTTTTGGTATAGTTTTGTTCTTTTTGTTGACCATAACCTTCGCCGGTGGGGTGCTTGCCGCGCAGATGGGTTATCTGCCGCGACTGGTTCCCGCCAGCGTCGCCGCCGATGCGCCCACCGATGATATGTCAGTTTTTTGGGAGGCGTGGCGGCTCATCCGCGACAATTATGTGGACCGTTCTGTGCTGGAGAAACCGAATGAGCTGGAATATGCTGCCATTCGCGGCGTCACCGAAGCGTTGGGCGATGAGGGGCACACCCGTTTCCTCACCCCGAATGAAGCCAACGGCGAGCAGGAACACCTGAACGGCAAATTTTTCGGCATCGGCGCGTATTTGGGCGTGGATGACCGGAAACGCCCGTTCATCATCACCCCCTTCGCGGGGTCGCCCGCCGAGCAGGCGGGTATCCGCGCGGGGGATGTCATTTTGCAGGTGGATGGCACGGACGTGACCGGGATGTTGCTGGATGAAGTGGTGTCGCGCATCAAAGGCGAAAAAGGGACGGAAGTCACGCTGACCATTCTGCATGAAAACGCCACCGAGCCGGTGGACATCACCATTGTGCGGGATGAAATCAAAATTCCGGCGGTGAGCTGGACGGTCATCCCCGGCACGAATATCGGCTTCATCCGGCTGAATCAGTTCAGCAGCGTGGCGAACGACCAACTCGTTTCGGCGCTGAAATCGGTGCAGGCGGAAGGGGTCACCGCGTTGATTGTGGATGTGCGCTCGAATGGCGGCGGTTTGCTCGACCAGGCGGTGGCGGTGAGCAGTCAGTTTTTGGATACGGGGGACGTGTTGCAGGAACGGGACGCGCGCGACAACATCAAGCGTTTTCCGGTGAAAAAAGACGGCATCGCGCTCGATATTCCGTTGGTGGTGCTGATGGACAAAGGGACTGCCAGCGCCGCCGAAATTTTCGCCGGGGCGATTCAAGACCACCGGCGCGGCATGCTCATCGGCGAAACGACCTTCGGCGCGGGGACGGTGCTCACGCCGTACACCCTCAGCGACGGCTCAATGCTGTTGCTCGGCACGTCGGAATGGCTCACCCCGGACGGGCGGCACATTTGGCGGAACGGCGTTTCGCCGGATGTGGAAGTTTCGCTGGCGGAGGGTGAACCGTTGCTCACCCCCAGAGATGTGGGAAAAATGACCGCCGACGAGTTTCAACAGGCAGGCGATTCGCAATTGAATGCCGCAATTGAGGCGTTGAAATAGTTTTCGGTTTTCAGTGGTCAGTGGTCAGCCGTCAGCCGTCAGCGGTCAGCGGTCAGCGGTCAGCGGTCAGCGGTCAGTTTTTTGCTGAAAGCTGATAACTGATAGCTGATAGCTGATAACTGAAAGCTGATAACTACCCGCTAGCT
>JAJRSQ010000075.1 GCA_024278725.1 Chloroflexota bacterium | reverse complement strand
GGTTTTACCGCGGGTGAAGGGGATTACCTTCGCGCTGGTGACGCTCGGTTTCGCGTCCGTCTTTTTCATCGTGGTGCAATCCAGCGATATGGCAGAGTACACCGGCGCGGATGTCGGGTTGCAGGGGGTCATCTTTCCGGCATTTCTGAGTACCGCCACCCACCGTTACACCGTGTATCTCATCAGTTTGACGGCGTTATTTTTGACCTATCTCATCTACCGCCGTTTTGTGGATTCGCCGACGGGGCGGGTGTGCGTCGCCATTCGGGAAAATGAGAATCGCGCATTGATGTTGGGCTACAATACTTTCTGGTTCAAACAAACCGCGCTCATCGTTGCGTCCATCACGGCGGCATTCGCGGGCGTGCTGCACACCATCCACCAGCCGATTGTCACGCCGAATGTGGCGAGTCTGGGGTGGACGGTCTCCGCGCTGCTGATAATTCTCATCGGCGGGGTGGGCACATTGAGCGGCGCGGTCATCGGTGCGGCGGTGTTTCGGCTGCTGGAATTTTATCTCGACAAATGGTTCGGCGGCGCGTCGGCGATTTTGTTGGGGATAACCTATGTGGTGCTGGTGCTGTTTGTGCCCTATGGCATCGTCGGTACATGGCGGGCAAAAGGGCTGAACACCCGCGAAGGGCGCGAAATGTTGTGGCGGCGGGTGACAAAATTCCGCGAGTGATCACTCAAACAGGGGCGAGGTTTCAAACAGTTCAATCTGCTCCGAGGGGTGCATCCCCATTCGACCCCGCCAGAGGCGCGCCAGCCGTTTGCCCGCGCCCAACTCGGCGTCAACCAGCGCCGGTGCATCGGCGGGGGTGACGCGCCCGTACCAATCGCCGCCGGGGTAGCAAATCAGATTGCCTGCAAATTTATGCTGACCGACATGGCTGCTGTGCCACAGTTCCACGTTTTCGCGGAGGTTTTTTGCCCGCAACGCCTCATCAAGGGCGGAAAAGACCTGTTCGCCCAGTTCCCCGCACCGATTGTCGCGGCTGCGGTGGGTGCAAACCAGCCACACGGGCTTTCGCCGGGTTTCCACTTCCAACGGCGCATCGATTTCGCCGCGCAGCACATCCAGCAGCGTCGGAATATCGGCGGTGGTCAACCCGGTGATTTTCACATTCGCCGGATACAACAGCACGTCATACATGCCCGCGTTCGCCGGCGGGGCGTCGCAGGCAGTGATTTTCACAAAGCCGACATCCTCCGCCGTTTTGAGGGCGCGGGTCAACGCGGCGACAAACGCATCGCCCGTTTCAACCTTCACTTCCCAATTTTGGTGTCCCATACACACCACCACATGCTGGTCGTATGGGGTCACCGTTCCCGGCAACGCCGAAACAGTATCAATTGTGGTATTGTCCATAGTTGTCTCCTTCGCTTTAGTAAAGATTATACCTTGCCCTTTTTTTACCGCAAATCTCATAAAAATTGGCGGTTGGCAACACCTGTGGTAAAATACGCCCTTGTTTGATGAAGTTTCGGTAACTGAAGGAGACACCATTTTGGACTTACGACGAGTTGTTTTAATCCATCCCGGCAGAGAAGGGCGAATTCTCGGCAAAGCGCCGTCGCCGTCATACACGCTGATGCGGCTGGCTTCACTGGTTCCGGATGATATTGATGTTGAAATTTGGGAAGAGAATCTCGGTTCGCTAGACCATAAAATCCGCTACGAACTGGGACCGACGGATTTGGTGGGCATCACCTCCAAAACGCTGGCGATTGAATCGGCGGAGAAGTTTGCCCGGCTGGCGCACGAAGCGGGCGTGAAAGTGGTGGCGGTCGGTGGGGCGCACGCCACGCTGATGCCGGAAGATGTGGAACGCTGGGCAGATGTGGTTTTCACCGGCGAAGCATATTTCACTTGGCCCCAACTCATTCAGGATTTCATGAATGATGCGGTGAAACCCCATTATGACGACACCCAATGGGCGGATTTAGCCGGCATCGCTCGGCTCACCGACCGGGTGATTGATATGGTGGACGAAAATCGAAATTACTGGACGCCGTTGCTGGAAATCACCCGTGGCTGTCCGCGCAATTGCTCGTTCTGCACCGCGATTCGCGTCAGTGGGCAGAAAATGCGTTTCCGCCCCGTGGAAGAAATCATCGAAGAGATTGAACGCCGCAAAATCAAACGCTTCTTCCTGACCGATGACAATTTCGGGCTGGCGTTCCGGCTCGACCCGGCGTACATCGAAGAGTTGTTTCTGGCGCTGGCGAAACTCCCCCTGCGCGGTTGGACTGCTCAGGCGGAAATGATGGTCGCGGATTATCCCGACCTGCTTGAGTTGGCGCGCAAGGCGCATCTGGATAAATTCTTCATCGGCTTTGAGTCGGTGAACCCCAAAAACCGGCGCGAACTCGGCGGGAAAAGCAAAGGGCTGACCGAACAATACCGCCGCGCCATCAAAAACGTACACGAACACGGCATCGGTGTGGTGGGGCTTTTCGTGTACGGTTTCGATGAGGACACTCCCGAAACGATGTGGGAAACGTGGGCATTCGCGCGGGAAGCCGGGCTGGACAGCATGAGCCAAACCATTCTGACCCCCTATCCCGGCACGCCCTTCCGCGCCCAACTCATCAGCGAAAATCGCCTCATCCCCGACATCCCCTGGCGATTGTATGATACCGCGCACATCACCTACTATCCCCGTCAAATGACGGTGGAAGAATTTTCGCGGGAATACGACAAAATTTGCAAAGCCGTTTACCATCCCATCCGTATTGCCCAGCGCGGATTGCGCGCCCTCGGACGGGTGTCCAAATATTCGGTGAGCGCCATCCCCCGCAAAACTTTCAGCAGCTTCAGTACCGATTTCGGCTACCGTAAAACCTTTGAGTGGCGCTACAATCGGGGCTAATGCCAACCTAATACCCCGGTCGGGCGCGACAGTCCGGTCGGGGTTTTTTCTTTTCCCCGCTTGTCAAAACACCGGAAGAACGATAAAATCATCATGCAGACCGGCATCATTTTCGCCATAACCCACATAAAAACGAGGGCTTGTGACAGAAACACCTGAAACGACCACCTATACCTTTCATTTCAAATACCTTGACGGTGAGCATGTTGATACCACGCGCGTATTTTCGGTGACGCTGGATGAGCGCACGCTGGATGTGCTGATGCCGCCGTTGGACGAATATCCGCACTGGACGAATCTGGAATTTTCACAGTGCCCCAATTGCCCGCTCAACCCCGCCGAACACCCCCGCTGCCCGGTGGCGGTCAATCTCATCCCGCTGATTGATTTTGTGCGCGACACCATTTCGTACCGCAGAATCACCATCACCGTGGAGAGCGAAACCCGCACGTACCTGAAAAATACCTCCATGCAAGAGGGCGTCAGCTCGCTGCTGGGGATGCTGATGGTCACCAGCGGTTGCCCGGTGATGGACAAATTGCGCCCGATGCTCCGCTCGCATTTGCCCTTCGCCACCGCCAATGAAACGGCGTATCGCTTCCTGTCGATGTACATGCTGGCGCAATATTTTCTGGTCAAAAACGGGCACGCCCCCGATTTTGAATTGGATGGATTGCGGGAACTCTTTTTGGACATTCAGGATGTGAATCAACACTTTTGGGAACGATTTGCCGCCGCAAACGTGGAGGATGCCAGCACCAACGCGCTGGTTATTTTGGATAATCTGGCGCAGTATGCGGCACTTTCGCTCGATATTGACGAAATGGAAGAGACGGAAGCCCTCTTCAAAGCGTATTTTGCGCAATCATAGCGCCCTCATCCTTCACCTCAATTCTCAGCGTGATGCGAACTTCCGGCGCATCACGCCGTGTGCATTATGGGCATATTAACCCCCGCCGCGCTGGCTCTGTTGGCGCTGGCAATCCCCATCCTCATTTTTTACATGCTCCGCCTGCGACGCCAGCCGATGCGGGTGTCGAGCTTGTTGCTGTGGCAAAAAGTGTTGCAAGACCGCCGCGCCAACGCGCCGTGGCAGCGCATTCAGCGCAACCTGCTCCTTTTTCTGCAATTGCTGATTCTGCTGGTGGTGGTACTGGCGCTGACCCGCCCCTTCCGCACCGTCAGCGCCAGCGTGCAGGGGAACGTCATTCTGCGGATTGACACCTCCGCCAGCATGCAAGCCACCGATGTGCCCCCCAGCCGGTTGGACGCCGCCAAAAATGCCGCCATCGGCATCATCCGCGCCCTGCGCCCCGGCGACACCGTCAGCCTGATTGCCGTCACCGACCT
>JAJRSQ010000074.1 GCA_024278725.1 Chloroflexota bacterium | reverse complement strand
TTTCGCGCAATTGCTTGGCTACATCAGCACCAAAGTGATTGCCACGCGGTTGTTTTTACAGAAAGATAAAATCGACACGGCGAAAACTCAGTTGGCGCAATTGGAAGAAGCAACCCAAAAAATGTTTGTGGATGTGCGGGAGGCAATTTTAGGGTTGAAAATGTCCACGGATTGCTGCATCGATTTTCTGGCGCAAGTCCGAGAATACACCAAAGAATTTAGCCGGTTGAGCAACCTGCCCGTATCCATCGAGGTGGATTCATCGTCTATTAATTCGATATTGCCCGGTGAAGTTGAGCTGCAACTTTTGCGGATTGTTCAAGAAGCGTTGACCAATGCCCGCAAACACGCCGAAGCCACCAGCGTGACCATTCACCTCAACTACACCGATGAAACGTTAACCCTTTCGGTGCATGACAACGGTATAGGCATCAATATCCGGCAATCATCATCCGCCACCCGCCCAAAATTTGGCATGGATATAATGAAAGAACGTGCGGTGTCCATCGGTGCAACCTTATCCATCAAAACCCGCCCGGAAGTTGACGGGACGACAGTGATTGTCACCGTCCCGCTTGGGGCATTCCCGGAGTAATTTGTATGCGTGTTTTAATTGCAGATGACCATTCATTATTTCGAGATGGCATTGTCAGCCTGTTGGAAGCCGCTGAATTTCAGGTGCTGGGGCAGGTGGGGAATGGTGAAGACGCTATTTCCGAAGCGAGACGATTGCAGCCGCAATTACTGCTGATGGACATTAATATGCCCAAAATGAATGGGCTGGAAGCATTGAAAATTCTGAAAGAAGAAATGCCCGACTTGAAAGTGGTCATCCTCACTGTTTCAGACAGTGATGATGATTTGTTCACCGCGATGGATTACGGTGCGGACGGGTTTTTGCTCAAAAGTTTGACGGCAGATGAATTTATTAATTTGCTGGAAGGATTGCGGCGGGATGAAATTGCGGTAACACGGCATATGGCAACCCGTTTGCTGAAACGTGGAAAGGGACAGCGGCGTGGCGGTTCGCGCACGGGGATGCTCACCGCACGCGAAGTTGAGTTGCTGAAGCTGGTTGCCACAGGGTTGTCGAATCGCGCCATTGCGCAGGAGCTTTCGGTCAGCCCGAATACCGTGAAATACCACGTGAAAAATATCCTTTCCAAATTGAATGTTCAGAACCGGACAGAAGCAGTCGCCATTGCCTTGAAACAAGGTATTATTTCTAATAATAGCCCCTCGAAAACTTTATAAAACTACTCGTGTGGGTAGTATTTTTGCAGCCAAAGACTACCCCTTGTTATGGTAGCCGTTTGCCAATTGGGTATTGCTTTTAAGTCCAATTGTGAATAAAATCTTAAGTAAAGGTATCGTAAATATATTCACGATATCTTTAGGGTAGAGAGAGAAGCGGTTGTTGGGAATAATTGTGCAGGCAAACGTCGTTATTTTATCAAGTCAATCATTATTTGCGGAGGGCATCGCCAAGCGATTGCAGCAAACGCTGCAAAGTGCGGCATTGCGAGTCATTGACCCTGCCACGAGTACTGCCATGAATGACATCACCGACTCCGCGCCTTCCATTGTTATTTTTGACGTTACCGATACCAAAGCCGCTTCCTTCTGTACACAGAACGACCTGTTGTATTCGTTTCCATCGCTTCGGCTCATCCGGATTGACCCGGAAAGTGAGCAGATGCGCGTTTTAACCAGTGAGTGCCATCAAGCGCAACAAGTGCAGGACTTATTGGATGTCATTTATCGTCCACTGTATGCTTAACCGGATTGAAACGCGCACAACAGAATTGAGGGTTTATGGAAACCGAATCTTCCCCTCCGGCGATGGGACAACGGCGTTTTACAGCACCCGGATTTGTTTTGCCGGTGCTGGCTCTGATGACCGTGGTTTGGTTATCGACAATGCAGGTCAGTTGGGCGGCTCCCCCTTCACAGGAGGAGCATCGAAGTAGTCGGGACGCCGATTGTTTGATGTGTCACTCGGATCACGACTTTAAAGGCACCTTAAAAAATGGAGAACTGATTTCGCTATATGTAGACCGCGGAGAGTACGGGCAATCGGTTCACAGCGCAGCGGGGTTGGAGTGTCTGGCTTGCCACACCGATATTAGCCAGTATCCCCACCGGGAGGAGGAACAGCTCACTTGTGTGAGCTGCCATCCGGCAAAAGGAGGGACGGTGGCGGCGAAGGAAACAACGCTGCGGGTTCGGTTGATATATGAAAACCGGCGTGAACTCGCGTTATCGGTGAATGAAGCCTGCCGCTCATGCCACGAAGAGGAATTTCTTGTTGCGGAAGACAGCGCGCACGTGCGAATGATGGAGGGCGGAAACCTCGATGCCCCAACGTGTATTGACTGCCACGGAAGCCACGGCATCACGGAGGCGGGACAACCGCGCGACAACATTTCCCATATGTGCGGGAATTGCCACAAGGCTGTTTACAGCACCTACCGTACCAGCGTGCATGGCGCGGCACTCGACGAAGAATCAAACCCGGATGTGCCCACCTGTACCGATTGCCACGGCGTTCACAGCGTTCGGGGTCCCAGAGACAGCGCCTTCCGCAATGACAGCATCACCATTTGCGGCGGTTGTCACGCCAATGACGATTTGATGGGACGATACAACATCTCAACGGCGGTATTCCAGACCTACCTCGATGATTTTCACGGCAGAACCGTTGATTTATTCCGCCGTCAGGGAACTCGAACCCCCAGCGACAAGGCTGTCTGTTACGATTGTCACGGTATCCATAACATCCGAAAGCCGGACGACCCGCTTTCGACCATTTATCCGGACAACCTTCAGCACACTTGTCAGCAATGCCACACCGAAGCCAGCATTCGTTTCCCGCAGGCGTGGGTTAGCCATTACATCCCCAGTTGGGAGAACACACCCGCGTTGTACGCGGTGAACATGGCATACAAATTCGGGCTTATTCCGCTGACAATGGGGTTTTTCCTGCTATACATCGGCTTGGATGTACGAAAACGGTGGTCTGACAAACGCAAAAAGATGCGTCAGGCTGTTGAAGCGGCAAAGGAAGCGTTGAAAGATGACTACGATTTCACAGAGTAATTCCGCAGTCCCGACAAACGGCGATATGCCATCGGTGGAAACAATCAAAAAGCGGTTGCTTAAGCGGAGGATTGCCACAGCGAAGAAGCTCGCCGCTCGGGTGCAGGTTCAACCCGACGGCTCATTGCTCATCCGGCGCTTTACGAAGACCCAGCAAACAGAGCATCAGATTTTGATGATTACTTTTTTCGCACTGGCGCTCACCGGATTATTGCAGAAATACAGCCAAACGACGGCTGTCATGGTGGTCATCAGCCTTTTTGGCGACATTGACACATTACGGGTCATCCACCACTTGTTTGCCGTGATACTTATAGCTCAATCAGTTTATCACATATTCAATTTGTTGGATATGTGGTTCGTAAAAGCTGAGCACGGTTCTATGATGCCGACGTTGAAGGATTTCAAAGACCTCATCGAGATGATGAAATTTAATCTCGGCAAAGCGGCACACCGTCCGGAATTCGACCGATACAGCATCGAAGAGAAAATTGAGTACTGGGCGCTCTTGTGGGGAACACCGCTGATGATTATTACCGGCATCATGATGTGGTTTCCCATCCAAGCGACCACCCTCTTGCCCGGCGATACCATTCCCGTTGCGCGGGCGTTACACGCTTGGGAAGCAATTTTGGCAACGCTGGCAATTTTAACTTGGCACACCTACCATACGGTGATAAAGGAGAAAAACGACAGCATCTTCACCGGGTATATGACCGAAGCAGCGATGAAACACGAACATCCATTGGAGTACCAGCGCATTATGGCGGCGTACCACTACATCACTGAACATGCCGTCGCTACCGCGCCAGTGGCGCAAACAGCACAAGAAAATACTATAAAGGTGGCACAGAACGTTGGAAAAGGAAAAGAAGCAGAAACGGAAAGGACTCAAGCAGTTCCTGACAGGAGCTAGCTTCACAATTGATTTAAGCAGTAACAAACATCGCCGCAATTTGTTTTTCGGCTTTGTCGGGTTGATTGTTTTCGGGCTGGTTCTGCTAGCCGGTGGATTGAAAGGATATGAATATACGGAAAGCGCCGAATTTTGCGGAAGTCTCTGTCACCCGATGGCTTCCGAATTTGTGCGCTATGAGCAATCGCCACACTCGAATATTGATTGCGCCAAATGCCACATCGGTCCGGGGACATCATTCTTCGTTCGGTCGAAGATTGACGGTATCCGGCAAGTATACGCCGTACTCGCCGACACATACGAGCGCCCCATCAAGGGTCCCGTACACAGCCTACGCCCCGCTCGTGATACCTGCGAGGAGTGCCATAGACCGACCGGATTTAAAGACAACATCATCAAAACTAAACAGCATTACGATAATGACGAAGAAAATACGCCGGTGGTGTCAACACTCATCTTGAAAATGGGTGGCTGGCGCGAAAAAACCGGCGTGAGCGAAGGCATTCACTGGCACATCACCAACCCCGTCTATTACATCGCCGCCGATGACCGCAATCAGGTCATCGCATGGATTGGTGTGGAGCAGGAAGACGGCACGCTCAAGGAATTCTTCGCCCGCGATATGCTGAACATGGATCGCGAATCATTTGTGGAGAGCGCCAAAGAAGACGGGCGGGTTCGGGAAATGGACTGCATCGACTGCCACAACCGCGCGGCGCATTACATCCCGGCTCCCACGGAAGTGGTGGACGATGCCATCAAAGAAGGTCTCATCTCCCGTGATTTGCCCTACGTGCGGAAAAAAGCGGTGGAAATTCTGACCCCTTCCTATCAATCTGTGCAGGATGGACATGAGGCAATTGAAAGCCTGCGGGATTTTTACAAGATGGAATATCCCGCCGTTTATAACAGCAAATCGGGGGAAATCGAAAAGGCAATCGAAGCGTTGAAAGAAATTTTCGATGAAACCAACTTCCCGGATATGAACCTGAACTGGGAAACCAACCCCGCCAACGACCGCCACCGCCCGTCGCTGGGGTGTTTCCGCTGCCATGACGGCAAACACGTGACCATCGACGACACCGGCAATGAACTTGAAACCGTCAGCGTGAAATGTAACTTGTGCCACACCGTACCCATTGTGGGGCGCGGCGATGACCGGCTGGTGGAAGCGCCGGTGGTTGTGGGTGATGTCCCTGAGACCCACGCCGATTTCCGATGTACGATTGAACACCGTGAAACGACCGTTGAACAAACGCAAGAATGTTATCAATGTCACGGACAGGGATTTTGTAACAACGGGGTGTGTCACAACCTTGACCACCCGAAGGATATGTTGTTCACCCATGCGGATGAGTATTTGGAACAGGGAGACCAGGTTTGTTACACCTGCCATCAGGATATTCTATGCAGCAGGTGTCATCCCGGGGGAATTATAAAGAATCCGTAGCGCAAATAAATCACAATTGGAGCTAAAGACGTTGGCTATGAAACAAGCATCTCAGAAACGAACATCCCTCAGCAACAAAGCGCTTACCCGCGCCATCACGATTGTCGTCGTCCTACTGGTGTTGGTCGCCGGCGGTTTCGGCGGATACTACTACTGGGACCGCTACATGCACGCGGGCGATAAATCGCCGCTGGAATTGGACATCGAACATATGGAACAAGCCATCCGCGACGACCCGCAAAACCCCGACACCCGTGTCGCGCTGGCGCAATTCTATCTGGCGAAAGGCATGATGCCCGAAGCGCTTGACCAAGCCAATCAGGTACTGAACGCCTTTCCCGACAATGAAGGGGCGCTGTTGACCGCAGGCATTGCCAATGTGCGCATGGGGTATTATCAAGAAGCCACCGACCCGCTGAAGAAATTCATCGACGCCCGCAAAGACTCGCCGATGGCGAATGCGGACACCGCGCTGGAAGCCGCATACTACTTCCTGGGCGAAAGCTACCTTGAGCTGAACAACCCGGCGGATGCAATCCCGAATCTGGAAGGCGCGCTGGGCATCACCCCCACCGACGCCGACGCACTGTACCAACTGGGGCAGGCGTACCAAGCCACCGGCGAACCGGAAAAAGCGCTGGAACAGTATCATAAAGCGGTGCGGCTGGTTCCCGACTTCGTGGACGCCTACACCGGGATGATTGAAAGTTACAGCTCGTTGAACCAACCGGAATACGTGGCATTTGCCCGCGGGATGCAAGCCTTCAGCATGAAAGACTTCAATACCGCGCAAATTCATCTGGAACGGGTGGTTGAGACCCTGCCCGACTTCGCCCCGGCATTTCTGGGGCTGGGATTGACCTATGAAAAACTCGGAATGTATGACCAAGCCTTAACCATGTTGGGCAAAAGCATTGAACTCAACCCCGACGATTTTGCCGCCCAACAATCTTATGCCCGTGTCCAGGCAACTGTAAACGGACAAAATATTCAGTGATAGAGTGACTGACAAAATGACAAACAACGTACCTGAAAAGAACTTGCAACCGAATAATCCGGCGGAAGAGCCGGAAGAAGTAATCATCGAAGAAGAAGACGAAAAAGAAGACAAACGTCGTCGTCTGCTGTGGTTGTTGTTACTCTTGCTGCTCCTGTTGTTGTGCTGTATTGCAGGGTTGTTTTACCGCTACGTCCGCAACCCCGAACCGTTGCCGGAAATGGTGCCCCTGCCCGTGGAATTGAACTATCCGCCGCACTACCTCTTCTCATTCTATGGGATTGACCGTCCGGTGGGCGTGGCACTTTCGCCCGATGAAACCCGCATTTACGTGACGGAAACGGGTGGGGAACGGTTGATAAAAGTATTCGACCGCGACGGCAATTTGCTCAATTCATTCGCCCCGCCGCGCACAACCCCCGGACAACGCGCCCCGGTTTACATTGAGACCAACAGCTCCGGGCGAGTGTTCGTCACCGACCGTTTGCAGCACAGTATCTATATGTTCGATGCCAACGGGTTGTATCTCGATACAATTTTGGGACCCGACCTCAGCTTGAGTGAGTATGTCAGCAAGCACACGGGGGGAATTGAACCCGGCGTGACCTATGCTTACAATATATTTGAAGCCGATGTGTTTTACAAAAAAGCGACGGAAGAATTGAACTTCCCCGCGCCCGACCTCGAATCGTGGTCGCCATTGGGGCTGTACATTACCAAAGATGACACAATGATTGTCACCGATGTGGCGGAAGAGAAAAACGCCGTGCGTATCTTCCCCAATGATGTGACTCGCGCTGTGACCCTGCAAAGCTTCGACCCGCCGAAAAAGTTGTTCGGCGCGTATGGGCAAGGCAACGGGCAATTCTTGTTCCCCAACGCCGCCGTACAGGGCGAAGATGGTCGCATTTACGTGACCGACGGGAACAACGGGCGCATATCGGTTTGGGACAGTGAAGGAAACTTCCTGTTCCACTTTGGACAAGGCTCCGGTGATGGTGCGCTGAGCTTGCCACGTGGCAGCACCATCGATGAGCGTAATCGTTTATACGTGGTGGATGCTGTCGGACAAGATGTCAAAACGTATGACATATCGGGCTAACAGCCGGAATTCCTCTTCACCTTCGGGGAATGGGGATTGGATGACGCCCAATTCAACTATCCCAACGACATCGTGACTGACAGAAGCGGACGGTTGTACATCGCCGACCGTGAGAACAATCGCATTCAGGTATGGTCTTATTAACATTGTTCCGTGGAATCCACCGGAAAGGGGGTGGTTGCAAAAAGTTATATCGATAAAATGAAATGCCACAACAAGTAGTAAAGTAGTATCAAAGTAGTTTCAATGTTTTTTCTAATATTCTGGGAGGAATACAGTTAAAATGAAAAAATTAGTATTGGTCACAATTGTTGCCTTCGTTCTGCTCTTTGCCATGGTGGGCATCGCCTCAGCCAATGGTGGACCTCACGGCGGATACACTGCCACCACTGATGCTTGTGCCGGTTGCCACCGCGCACACACCGCCAGCGGCGCCAAACTGCTGGTCGCCAACGACACCACTTCACTGTGTAAATCTTGCCACGGCACCGCTGGCGCCGGCGCAAACACCAACGTGGATGACGGTTTGTACCTGTCTACCCGTGATGATCTTGCTGCCAATGGTGATGTCGGTTCGACGAATACCCCGGATAATGCTCCGTTGCTGGGAGGTGGGTTCCTGTTCTACAAAACGGTAGCCACCTCGTCAAGCCACGATGTTTCCGGTACTGTGACAGCCGCTTGGGGTAATGGCAGTGGTCGTGGTTCAACTGCCGCTTTGTCAACAGCATTGACCTGCGCATCCTGCCACGACCCGCATGGTTCCCCCAACTACCGCATCATCAAAGAAACCATTAATGGTGTTACCGGTGTGAGTGTGGCGCAAGTGGATGAAGGCGCTGCGAAAGACTACGACACTGAAAACTGGGGCACCGGGCAAAGCAATGTCTGCGCCGCCTGCCACAGCGATTACCACATCATCGCCGCCGGTTCAGGTAGCGACCTTGGGTTGTTAGCAAGTGGCGGAACGGCTCACCGTATTGGTATGCCGTTCACCTATGGCTCCAACGCCAACCCGGAAACAACGGGGTACACAGATGCCAACAGCGTTAACGTTAAGGTGCCGTTGGCTAATACCGGGGCTACTACCGGTACGGCTGACACCGTCGAATGTCAAACCTGTCACTTGCCGCATGGTACGTCTGCGCAGATGACCGGTTTTGCAGCCAGCAATGGTAGCGTTGCCGGCGACAGCGCGTTGCTCCGCCTTGACAACCGTGGCGTTTGCGAAGCTTGCCACCAGAAATAGGGCATAACCACAAGGTTTACGCCTCTGCTTGCTCTCTGCTCCACCATTGGGTGGGGCAGGGAGTTTGCGGTACACGAAGGGAGGCTCGATGAATGTACGATTAATTGTCACACTGAGTTTGTTGGCATTACTGGCTGTGCTGGTGATGCCCGCGGAAACAGTGCTGGCA
>JAJRSQ010000073.1 GCA_024278725.1 Chloroflexota bacterium | reverse complement strand
TTGCCGCATGGAATGCCGGGCAGTGGGATATTTTCAGCGTTTCGCCTGACGGAAAAACAATTTTGCAGCTTACCAATGATGAATATGAAGACAGCGATCCGGCAATTTCGCCCGACGGGAACATGCTGGCATATGCTTCCCGGCGGGATGGCAATTGGGACATCTTTCTGCTGAACCTGAAAACGGGCGCGGAAACCCGGCTCACCGCCAACCCGCATTATGATGGCGCGCCGGCATGGCATCCCGGCGGACGGCAAATCGCCTTTGAATCGTTTCGCAGCGGCGATTTGGATGTTTGGATGATGGACGCGACGGCAGATGCCGCGCCCCTCAATCTCACCGCCGATTCACCGGCGCAGGATTACGCGCCCGCATGGGATGATACGGGGGACATCCTGTTTTTCACCTCGGCGCGCGCGGGGGATGATGACATCTGGTCGTTGAATATTCGCACCCGCGCCCTCGCCCAGCTCACCACCGCCGAAACATCCGAGGGCAATCCGCAGTGGGATGCGCAACGCGGGCAAGTCGGGTTCATCGCCAATCGGCTGGGAGAAAAAGACATCTTCTTCGCCACCGCCCCCGACGACCGCCGGCAATTTTCGTGGTTAATCAGCGTGACCGGCTTCGCCATCAGTCCCGACGGGGCACAAATGGCGGCGATTCTGCGCGGCGAAAATGCCGACCGGCTCGTTCGGCTGGATGACGGCGACCCCGTGCCGCATTATCTTTCCTCCCCCATCCTATTACAAGGCAAACCGAGTTGGAGCGCCGACGCCGCCGTCTTTGGCGCGGAAGTCCATCGGTTTGAAGAAAATGCCGCCGGGACATTGTTCACCGAAACGGCAACGCCGAGTAGCAGCCCGTATGGTGAACCGTATGATGTGGTTCGGTTGAATGACCTGAAGGTCGGCATTCCGTGGCTGGCGGACACGGTGGACGAATCATTCCAAGCGTTGCGGTATCAATTGCGGAATGAAGTGGGCTACGATTTTCTGGGCGAGCTGTCGGAGGCATTGCGCCCCATCAATTTCGCCAGCGATGCCAGCCAATATTCAAGCTGGCACAAAAGCGGGCGTGCCATTGATACCCGCTTCGATTTGCCCGGCGGGCGCATGCAAATTGTCAAAGAAAATGTCGGCGGAAACACTTACTGGCGGGTTTTGCTCCGGTGTGAAGACCAGAGCGGACGATGCGGTAAGCCTGCCACCGCCCGTCCGTGGGATTACAGCGGTTACGCTCGGACGGTGCTGGCGCCGGAACAGGGAGGGGTTGAAAAACCCCCGTTGCATGGTTATTATGTCGATTTTACCACTTGGGCGCGGATGTTCGGGTGGCGGCGCATCGCCTCGCATGACGGGGATGAGTTTAGCTGGACATGGCACTTTAAGGCATTTGAATATTGGCATTTTCAAAAGCCGCTCTTCGCCCCCGACGGCAGCATCGATTGGTATGCGGCGTTGCGGCAGGTATATCCACCCGATGATGTGGACACCTATTTCAACTGGCGCACTATGCGTGCGGCGGATGAAGACCCGCAACTGATTTTTCTGAAAGGTGTATCCGCTGTTCCACCTGCGGCAGAACGGTGGTGGCAGCAACTAACCCAATAGTTATTGATAGCAGGACTAACATATTTACAGGAGTGTCACAATGCAAAGTGAAAAGGTAATGGGAATTCCGAGTGAATTGGTACAGCAACGCTCGCGCGGTAAAACCAAGTTCATCATTGGTGGATTGGTTATCGCTTTGGCAGTGGTGTACTTAATTTACACCGGCGTACAGAGCACTGCGGCATACTTTTTGACCGTGGATGAGCTATATGCTCAACAGGGTGCAATGATGGGCAAACAGGTTCGCGTGTCAGGGATGGTTGATGCCACGACCATCAACTACGACAACAAAACCCTGACGCTGAATTTTGAAATTATGGGCGAGAACGGACAAAACCTGCCCATCACCTTCAACGGTCCTATGCCGGACCAAATGCGCGAAGGCGCGGAAGCCATTGTTGAAGGAACGTTTGACGGGAATCTCTTCACGGCAAAGACATTGTTGCTCAAATGTCCCAGCCGCTACGATGATACCATCGAAGAAGTGACCGTCAATTCATATTAATATCGGATTGACAACAATTTAAGGGTAGGGGTGGACGAAAGTTCACCCTTGCCTATGCAGCATTAACATTTGCCGACACTAATAAAAAATATGGTTCTTTGGGAATTCAGGGGGGTCTGTCATTGCGAGCGAAGCGAAGCAATCTCCGCTGACGTTCACAGAGATTGCTTACCCCGTTGGGGCACGGGTCGGCGCAAAAAACGCGCCTCGCAATGACATTGTATAAATTCCCACCGGATTCTGATTGAGCCAAAAATATTAAATAAGGCGGATAGATGTTGTCCGCCTCAGAGAGAGAATGGATGGTTTTATGCCAGCGATAGGATACACGGCACAAGTGCTTGCGTTAATTTTGGCTGTTTATGCCATTGTTTTTGCCGTTATGGGCGCACGCAAGAATCGCCAAGACTTAATTTTAAGTGCAAAAAACGCCTCATTGGGCGTAACCGCATTGTTGACCGTTGCCGTTGTGGCGATGGAATACCTGCTCATCACCCGGCATTATCAAACCGAATATGTCTCCCAAGTTACCAATAGCGATGCCACCCTCTTTTTCCGGATGGCGGCGCTGTGGGGGTCGCAGAAGGGGTCGTTGCTCTTTTTCGGATGGCTCATGTCAATTTTCACCGGCGCGATTCTGCTGAACAAATGGGGAGCCGTCAAAACGCTCATCCCGTATGTGATGGCGGTGATGAACCTCGTCCTCGTTTTCTTCATCGGATTGGTGGTCACGGTTGCCAATCCTTTTCAACAACTGTCATTCTTCCCGGTTGATGGTCAGGGGTTGAACCCCCTGCTTTACCACTGGGGAATGGTCATCCACCCGCCGATACTGTACATCGGATTTGTGGCGTTCATCGTACCGTATTCATTTGCGATGGCGGCGCTCATCACCGGGCAGCGGGGCGATTTGTTGATGCGAACCACGCGCCGCTGGACGCTGGTCGCCTGGCTTTTCCTGAGCGCGGGTTTGTTGCTCGGCGGGCGCTGGGCGTATGACGTGCTCGGCTGGGGCGGGTACTGGGGCTGGGACCCGGTTGAAAATGCCGCCTTCATCCCGTGGCTGGTGGCTACCCCCTTCCTCCACTCGGTGATTATTCAGGAAAATCGGGGGATGATGAAACGCTGGAATGTCGGGTTGATTATCCTCACCTTTGCGCTGGTGGTGGAGGGAACCTTTCTCACCCGTTCCGGTGTCATCGGTTCGGTGCATACTTTCTCGCAAAGCGCCATCGGACCGCTTTTCCTCGGCTTCATTGCCATTATGTTCATCGCTTCGCTGGTGCTGTTTGTCAATCGCTGGGAACTGCTGGAAAGTGAGGGCGAACTCGATTCGATGTTCTCGCGTGAATCGGCTTTTCTGCTGAACAACCTGTTGTTCATCAGCATCGCGTTCACCGTTTGGTGGGGGACACATTTCCCCATCATCTCCGAGGCGTTGACCGGCACAAAAATTGTGGTGGGTCCGCCCTTCTTCAAGAAAGCTGTCGGTCCGTTGTTCGCCGCCGTGGTGCTGTTGATGGGCGTCACACCATTAATGCCCTGGCGAAAAATCACCTCCCGCAAGTTGTTGCGGCAATTAATTGTGCCGAGCATTGTGGCGGTGGTGGTGGCGATTGCCCTGCCGTTGCTCACCGCCATCCATTTCAAAGGCGCAATTATGACCCTGGCGTTCATCGCTTTCAGTGCCGCTGTTATGCTGATGGAATACTGGCGGGGCGTGAGTGCGCGTCGGCGGGCGCACGGCGAAAATCTCTTCACGGCGTTGGTGCATCTGGTGCGGCGCAATCGCCGCCGGTATGGCGGATATCTCATCCACATCGGCGTGCTGCTTGCCGCCTTGGGCATCGTCGGCATGGAATTTTATCAGGTGGAAACCCAGCAGAATGTCGCGCTGGGCGAGTCGTTCTCCATCTCGTCGCCGTTTACCGGCACGTTTGAGATGACCTTCCGCGGATTGCAGCAAGCGCCCGGCAAACCCGGCGTGGAAAACACCGAAGGGTTGTTGGATGTGAGCCGCAACGGGGAATTTGTCGGCACCATCAAACCCTACCGCGAACTTTTCCTGCGCCAGCAGCAACCGATGACCATTCCCGACGTGTATCGGGCGGGGATGACGGAGCTATATGTCATCATCGCCGGATGGGAACCGGACGGGCAGAGTGCCACTTTTAAAGCGTATATCAACCCCATGATCAATTGGTTGTGGTTTGGCGGCATTGTTTTTGCCATCGGTACATTGGTTGCCGCGTGGCCCTCCGCTCAACCCGCCCGACGCACATCACGTACGCGAATCAAAGAAAAGGTAGCCGAAACACCATGAAAAAATATGTATTTCCCCTGATGTTTATTATTGTTGCCGCGATATTCGCATTGCAGGCAACGCCTACGGTGGCGCAGGAGCCTACCGAGCCGACGATGGATCAGGTCAACACGGTGGCTAAAAATTTGAACTGCCCCACCTGTAAAGGCTTGAATTTGGAAGACTGCCGCACTCAGACGTGCAACCAATGGCGTGACCAGATTAAAGATTTGCTGGCACAGGGATACACCGAACAAGAAGTGTTGGACTGGTTTGTCGCCCGTTTCGGCGTTGAAGTATTGCAGGAGCCACCCCCCAAAGGGAACGGTCTATTTGCGTGGTTGCTGCCGTTATTTGGTTTTGCTGTGGGCGTGGGGTGGCTGGTGTTCCTGCTGCGCAAGTGGTCGGTGCATAAAACGCCCGAATCGTCCGCGATTGACCCGGAGGATAATATTGACGTTGAATATCTGGAGAAAATAGAACAGGATTTAAAGGAATTCTAACCCTATGAGTGAAACAACAACTGCCACACCTGCCAAAAGTTCCAAAAAAATGCTGTGGCTTGTCTTGGGGATTGCGTTATTGTTGGTGCTGTTCTTCGTCTTTGCATGGGGATTGCAAAAACGGGAATCAACCCAACTGCAAGGCGCGCCCGCCCCTTCCTTCACCCTCACCTCGTTTGAAGGAGAAGAATATACCCTTGAAGGACTGCGCGGAACCCCGCTGGTCATCAATTTCTGGGCAAGCTGGTGCGTGGAATGCTATAAAGAAGCGGCATTGCTGGAACAAGCGTACAAAGATTATCAAGGCAAGGTTTTATTCCTTGGTATTGATTATTTAGACACGGAAAAAGACGCATTAGCGTACATGGAAAAATACGGCATCACCTATCCCTCCGGACCCGATATTGAATCGCGCATAGCGAGGGATTACCGCATCACCGGCGTGCCTGAAACCTTCTTCATCAATACTGAAGGGCAAATCATCCATGTCCAAATTGGACCCATTGAACGCCCGCAACTTTATCAATTGTTGGAGCGATTAACCGGTGGAGGCGCATCGTAATTATGGACATTCTATTCTTTATTATTATTGCGCTGATGATTGCTATCACCCTTTGGTGGGTTTTGAAACCCATCTTCTCGCCGCCAAATGAAACGGACAACATTGCGCGGGCGGATGAAGAAGCTTTGCAGGAATTAACCGTTAAACGGGATGCCATCTATTCGGCGGTGAAAGACCTGGAATTGGATTTTGAGAGCGGTAAAATTTCCGAACAG
The DNA here is from genome assembly GCA_024278725.1 of Chloroflexota bacterium. GTDB lineage: Bacteria > Chloroflexota > Anaerolineae > 4572-78 > 4572-78 > JANTHQ01. The sequence continues at coordinate 3,371 of JAJRSQ010000073.1, read as the reverse complement.
GATTACCAACAGGCGCGACTGAAATTTCTGCAACAAGTGGCGAATATCCTGAAAAAAATTGATGCGGTGTCCGGTTCGCACAGCGCCCGTTTGGACAAACAGGTGGACGCATTGCTCGCAAAAGCATCCGAGGAGGCGGTCAGCGCGGATATGAAAGCCGCTGTCCGCACGGAAATTGCCCTGGCGGCGCGCGACATCCCCGCGACCGCCGCATCCGAATATCAGTGCCCGGGCTGTGGTCACAGCTACACCCCGGAAGATGCTTTCTGCACGCACTGCGGCATGGCATTGAATGCCACTTGCTCGGCGTGCGGGTCGCCCATTGTTCCCGGCGACAAATTCTGCCCGCAATGCGGCGAAAAAATCTCGGCAGCGGAGGAGGTCGTATCATCATGAAAATCGCCCGTCGCCAATTTGTACTGATGATTGCGGTGGCGCTGGCGTTGGTGGGGTTTGTGTTGTTCATTCCCCAAGCCAATGCCGCTCCGCCGAAACAACAACCCCCCGAAAAACTCTCGGCAGTGGACGGGGAAGCCGTTTTCACCCAAAATTGTGTGCCCTGCCACGGCAGTACCGGCAAAGGGGACGGTCCTACCGCCGCCTCCATCAACCAAGTTTTGCCCGATTTCACCGACCCGGCAACGTTGAACGCACTGTCGCCGAGTGAAATTTTCACCGTGGTGAAAGAAGGGCGGATGGACAGAATGATGCCGCCGTGGAAAAACAAGCTGAACGATGAACAAATCTGGTCGGCGGTGGCGTATCTGCTCACCTTTAACGCGCCGGAAGAAGTGGTGCAATCCGGCGAAGCCGTGTATTCCGCCGCGTGCGCCTCGTGCCATAATGCCGATGGCGTTTCCGCCGACGTGGATTTGACCGCCACCACCACTTGGGTGGATGTCAGCACCGATGCCCTGCTGACTTCCTTCGCGTCATCCGGCAACGTTCACCAGCCGGTTTTGCAGGAGCAATCGCTGGGGGATGCGGAAGTGGTCTCCGCGCTGGCGTATGCCCGCTCGTTGAGCATGGACTTGCCCGCCCCCGTCCCACAGGATGGCGTGCTGACCGGAAAAGTGGTGAATGCCACCACCGGCGAACCGATGCCCAACCTGGGACTGGTGCTGTACGTCCTGTCGAACGATGGCAACATTTTGGACACCATCACCGGCAGCAGTGCGGAAGACGGCACTTATAAATTTGAAAACCTCCAGCGTGAGCATACCGTCACCTTCGTGGTGGAAGCAGTTTATGAGAATATTCAATACTATTCGGATGAAACAGCCGTTTTCGTCCCGGACAGCAATGAAACCACGCTGGATGTGAGCGTGTATGACACCACCGACGACCCCTCGGTCATTTCGGCGACGACGCTGCACCGTCTGATAGCCTTTGTGCCCGGCGCTATCAGTATCACCGATATTTATGTTTACAAAAATAGCAGCGATAAAACGTTCATTGGCGTCCCCGGCGCAGATGGCTTGCCCGAAACGGTGAAATTCGCCGTGCCCGCCGATGCGGAGAACATTTCGCTTCAGTTTGATACCAGCCGCCAAATTGACGATACCACTTACGTTGAATCGCGCCCGGTCATTCCCGGCAAGCGGGATTATTCGGTAGCGGTGAGCTATAACATTCCCATCAACGGGCGGACAGCAGAAGTGAAAACCACACTGATGGATGACATTCCTGTGGTCAATCTGCTGATGGCGGCGCAAGGGGCGGAACTCTCCAGCGCGCAATTGCAGCGTGAGCAAGACCGCACCATCCAGGGGCAAACATACCAGCAATTTTCCGGGGCGAATCTGTCCGCCGGGAAAGAGCTTCGGATGACCTTCAAAGGGCTGAATAAACTTGATTTCAGCAACACGGGGATGGGCGGCGCTGCCGCCAGCGCAATCTCAGCCGGACCGAGCCAGCAAACGTTGATGTACGGTATTTTGGCGCTGGGCGTGTTGGTCATCGGTTTCGTCGTTTTTGTGGCGAACCGCTCGCAACCCGCTTTTGCCACGGCTGAAACGCTGGTGGCGCAAAGAGAACGTCTGGTGGCGCTGTTGAATGAGCTGGAATTGATGCACGAAAGCGGCGATATTGACCACACCACCTACCGGCAACTTCGGGCGCAATATCGGGAAGAATTGAAAGGCGTGTTGGCACAAGCGCATGATTAAAGTTCGGAATCTGGTAAAAGCATTTGGCAGTCGGGTTGTGCTGCGGAACATCAGTTTTGATGTTGCGCCGGGCGATTTTGTCACCCTGCTCGGCGTGAATGGCGCGGGAAAAACCACGCTGATGAGCATGGTTTCCACCCTCAGCAAGCCCACCGGCGGAAAAATCTTCATCGGCGATATGGACACCGATACCCACGCCGCGTTCATTCGGCGGTATATCGGGCTGGTGTCGCACAAAACGCTATTGTATGACGACCTGAGCGGCGAGCAGAATCTGCGTTTTTACGCGCGGATGTACGACATCGAAAATCCGGCGGCGCGAATTGAAACCGTGTTGCGGCAAGTCGGGTTGTGGGGGCGGCAGAACGACCCCGTCCGCACCTACTCCCGCGGGATGCAGCAACGGCTGGCTATTGCCCGCGCCATCCTGCACAATCCGCCCATCCTGTTGCTGGATGAACCCGATACCGGGCTTGACCAAGGGGCAACATCCATGCTGGGTGATGTACTGGCGGCGGTGGGGACAGCACAGCGCACCGTGCTGATGACCACTCACAATTTGGAGCGCGGGCTTTCGTTGGGTAGCCGAATATTGATGCTGGCAAACGGGAAAATCGCCGTGGATGCGCCGAAAGAAGACGTGTCTTTCGAAGAATTATCACAATACTACTATAATTAGCGGGCTGCCATGACGAGTCAATCAAACATTCAAACGACTGCCCAAAGCGATATTGTCACGATTTCCCAACGTGCCCCGCAAGTGATGTACATGCGCAAAGTGCTGGCAATTGTGGGGAAAGATATTGCGGCGGAACTGCGCACCAAAGAAATGCTCAGCGCGATGTCGGTTTTTTCGTTGCTGGTGATTTTCATCTTCAACTTCGCTTTCGACCTCCGCGCCGATAACGCCAACACCCTCGCGCCCGGTGTGCTGTGGGTTGCCATCGCCTTCGCCGGGATGCTGGGGCTGGGACGCAGCTTCATCACCGAGCGCGACCGTGGCTCGCTGGAAGGGCTGTTGCTCGCCCCGGTAGACCGCAGCGCCATCTATTTGGGGAAGCTGCTGGGCAATATTCTGTTCATCTCTGTGGTTGAAGTGGGCATTCTCCCTCTGTTCATCGTATTTTTCAATCAACCGCTGTCCGTGGTTCCCGCGCTCATCGGCGTGATTATTCTGGGAACCATCGGCTTTGCCGGCGTGGG
>JAJRSQ010000072.1 GCA_024278725.1 Chloroflexota bacterium | reverse complement strand
GAGTACGGTTGGGCAAACCGTTGCGGGAGAAATGGGTAACAGTAACGCCACCTTACAAAATGGGTTTTGGTATGGCGTATTTAGAGCATTCAAAGTGTTTTTACCACTGGTTGTAAAAGGATAGTCATTGTAGGATATTAAACGATAATTACTTTTTCGAATGATACTCCTGCTTTGTTTGCAAAACTTGGCAAGCAGAATCAGTACAGAAAACAGTGAAGATGGGTATTCTCTAAACCGAAAAAGCACGCCGCAAATTTTGCGGCGTGCTTTTCGCTCTACCGCGCCGATTTTATCCCCTCCACTGCCTCCGGGTTGATCAGCACGCTGAGGTCATTTTCATCACAGTCGGTCGTATTCTGCCGGTTTTGTTTTTGCCACTTTTGCCATCGCCGCCTCGAACTTTTTGCGGTTTCCTTTTTGCGCCCGCGCTTCGAGATATTCCTCCGTCATCAACGCCGATACCTTTTCGGCAATTGCCAGCGTTACGAGTTGATTGATGGATATTTGTTCTGCTTTGGCAAGTTCTCTGATTGTATTATGCAGTGAATTTGGCAATCTTAAACTTATCGTACTCATTTTATCTCTCCTAATTCAACCAATAGTTCTCGTGGGGTCATCAACCGTATGCCAAATTGTTCTGCGCCTTCAAAATCGCGCTTATTATAGGTAACGATGACTTTGGATTTGGATACAACTGCCAACTCTAACACCATATCATCTTTTGGGGCTTTTAGATGCGGACGCCATAGGTAATGTATTTCCCAACGTTTTGCAACAGAACAAAGATAATCTAAAATATCGTCAATTGTTTCCTCATCCAAATCCAAGTTTTCTGCTTGCCGTTTGGACACATCTTCATATTCCAAAAGCAACGGTACTGATAGACTTACTTCGTAATGTGTTTTTTCAAGCAACATTAGCAACTTGTAAGACGCACCATATTGTGAGCGCAAGGCAGAGATAAGGATGTTGGTATCAATGACAACTTGTATCTTGTCCATGGTAGTATTGTATATAATACCAATGAGATGTCAAGCGACCTTGCAATAGCTCTGAAAATTTTGTGCAAATATTTCCATTTCAACGTTGGCGAGTAATTTCTACCGCGCCGACTTTATCCCCTCCACCGCTTCCGGGTTGACCAGCGCGCTGAGGTCGCCGGCGGGCTTGCCGAGATACGCCGCTTTGATGACTCGCCGCATCACTTTGGCGTTGCGCGTCTGCGGGATGGCGTCCACAAAACGGATGTCTTTCGGCGCGAGGGGTTTGCCCATTTCTTTGGCGACGAGCGCCTTCAATTCGGCGCGTAATTCTTCCGACGGCGCAACGTTGCCGTGCAGCACCGCAAAAGCGACCACCACTTGCCCTTTCATCTCGTCCGGCACGCCGATGGCGGCGGCTTCCGCCACAGCGGGATGGCTCACCAGAATGGATTCCACTTCGGCGGGACCCACCCGCTTGCCCGCCACTTTGATGGTGTCATCCGAGCGCCCCAAAATGTACCACATCCCATCGTCATCAATGGCAGCGAAATCGCCGTGAACCCAGATATTGGGCAGTTTATTCCAGTAACTTTCCAGATAGCGGTCGGGGTCTTTCCAGAAGCCGCGCGTCATCCCAATCCACGGTTGTTTCACCACCAACTCGCCGACCGCGCCGCGCACCGGCTCGCCGAATTCGTCCACCACATCCGCCGCCATACCGGGCGGAGGTCCCGAAAACGCGCACGGTTTGGCGGGGGTGAGCATATTCCCCAGCACAATGCCGCCGCTGATTTCCGTGCCGCCGGAATAGTTGATGATGGGAATTTTCCCGCCGCCGACGGTGTTGAACAGCCACAGCCACGGGTCGGGATTCCACGCTTCGCCGGTGGAACCGAACGCCCGCAGCGAGCTGAGGTCGTGCTTTTTCACCGGCTCGTCGCCGTAGGGCATAATGGCGCGGGCAAAAGTGGGCGCCAGCCCCAGGCAGGTCACGCCGTGTTTTTCCACCAAATCCCACACCCGATCCACATCGGGATAGTTGGGCGCGCCATCGAACAACATCATCGTTGCCCCCAAAATCAGCGTGCCGAACACCTCCCACGGTCCCATCATCCAGCCCATATCGCTCATCCAGAACATCGTATCGAAAGCCTGAATATCGAAGCCGTGCGCCATATCCTGCGCCCCTTTGATGGGGAATCCGCAGTGGGTGTGCACCGCTCCTTTCGGGCGACCGGTGGTGCCGCTGGTGTAAATAATCATCAGCAGGTCTTCGGCGGCGGTGCGCTCGGTGGGGGCGGCGGCGGATTGCCCGGCGATAAAATCATCCCACAGCACATCGCGCCCCGGGGTGAGCGGCGTTTCAATGCTCAGACGGGGGAAGACAATCACTTTTTCCACCGAAGGCACATCCGCCAGCGCTTCATCCGCCACGGGTTTCATTTTGATGGTCTTCCCGCGCCGGTACACCCCATCGGCGACGAAGAGCGCTTTTGCGTCCGCGTCATTCAGACGAGTGGCAATAGCACTCGGTCCGAAGCCGGAGAAGAGGGGGAGAATCACCCCGCCGATTTTGGCGATGGCGAGCAGGGCAATCACAATTTCGGGGGTCATCGGCATATACAGCCCGATGGCGTCCCCTTTGCCGAAGCCCGCCGCGCGCAGGGCGTTCGCCATTTTGTTCACCGCGCGGAACAAATCGCGGTACGATAGAATGCGGGTGACGCCTTCTTCCCCTTCCCAGCGGATGGCGACGCGGTTTTGGGTGGGGGTGTCCATCCATTTGTCCAGACAGTTGTGGACGATGTTCATTTTCCCGCCGACACACCATTGCGCCCACGGCACACCCGCCGACAAATCGACAATTTGGGTGTACGGCTCGTAAAATTCAATCCCCAAATCGTCCAGCACCGCTTCCCAGAACCATGCAATATCGGTGGTCGATTTTTCCATCAGCGCGTCCAAATCGGGCAGATTGTGACGTTCCATAAACCGCCGCAAGCGACTGCGTTCAATCACCTCATCGGATGGATACCACACGAAAGATTGGTTGAATGGAAATTGTTTCTCCGCTGTTGTCATTTGCACGCCTCCCTGAGTGCTTGTTTTCCGTTGAAATTGGATGGATATATTTTAATCCCGCTCGTAAATTTTTCCAACTTTCAGGTGGAACTGTTTGTGAGATGGAACGCGGATGGCGCAGATGAAACGGATTTGAATTTATCTATAGCGGAGAGAATATCCATCCTGAAATTTGTTCCCATTCCGAAGGTGCGGTATCATTTGGGATGGGAACATTTTGCGTTGCCCGTTAAAGAGCCGAAAACTGAATCACCCCCCGTTTGCCGTTGGTCAGCCAATCGGGGTCTTGGCGCGAAAGGCTTTCCGTCGCGGCGGAAGACAATCCTGCCGCCACTTCCGATTTGAAGGTGCGCAGGGCGACCAGCGGCGCGGGGAAATATCCGGCGATGTCGGGAAAAGGGGTGTCGAATGCCCAATGGCAGTCGCCCAGCAGACGGCGGTAATTCGCGTCTCCTTTGCTGATGACCAACTGTGCCACCGACAGGTTTCGGCGTAAATCGGCGGGCATTTCCCAGAAGACCAGCGGGGCGTTCCAAAAGAAATTGGGGCGCAATTGCAGCCGATTGTGCGCCAGATGCGCCGCCAGTCGCGCCGAAAATTGTGCCGCCGCCCCGCCGAGCGTCGTCAGAAAGGCGAGGGTGTCGCGCACATCGGCGTCCAGCGCGTCGGAGACGAAGGTCGGGTGCGCTTTCAAATGGAAGACAACCGTCTGCGCGATGGCGGTGGCGAGCAGAAAATCCGCTAGCGCGAGGTCGCATACCAGCTCGAAACCGGCGTTGTCGATGAGAAAATCGACGCGGCGCGGGGTGGGGGTGCGGCGCAGCCGGGCAATCACGGCGGCGGAATCGTCCACCGGCAGAAAATCATCGGCGAGGCGTCCATCGGTGGAAACAGCGTGTTCGTTTCCTTCACCGGCAGCCCACAGGCTCAAATCGGCGCGATTGCCCCACAGCGCCACCATCAGCGCCGGGCGCAGGTCGGACGTTTTCGCGGCGAGCCGGGCGTTCAGCGCGGCGGCAATCTCTCCGATTTCGGCGCGTTTGGTTTCCAGCCCGCGCATTTTTTGCAGCCGGAAGGGGTCGCGCGCGTGACCATCCCCCGGCAAAAAATAGCCGGTAGCTTCGATGATGCGGCGGTAAAAGTAGGCTTCGGCAAAATACCACGGCACATCCAGCCAGTTGAGTCCACTGTGCGGAAAGATGTAGCGCGCCCAATCGGCGGCATCGGGGGCGGCGGTGTCGGTCAACGGGCGGACGGGCGCGGCGGGGATGTCGGCAATCAGCGCGCGGATGGCGGCTTCGGCGGGGGCGGGCAAATCGTTTTCCGCCAACACCCGGCGGGCAATCTCCGGCAGGCGGCGGACGATGGTGTCATGCGCCCACGTGCCGACTTCGCGCCCGCGCAGGGGGTTCGGAATGGGGAGAGGTGGCGATTGGTTATTAGAGGTTGGGGATTGGAGATTGGTCATTTGTTGGCTCGTGAAACGTGAGGCGTATTGCGTAAAACGTATTGCGTAGTGACATTGGACTTGGGACTTGAAACCTTGAACTTTGAACTGACAACTGACAACTGACAACTGACAACTGATATTCTAAACTATTTTTCAGGAGGAAACAAAATGGAACTTCAGGGCAAAGTATTTTTGGTCACGGGCGGCGGCTCCGGTTTGGGGGCGGCAACCGCGAAAAAGCTGGTGGATGGCGGCGCATCGGTGGTGATTGTGGATGTGAACGCCGAAACCGGGCAGGCAACCGCCGACGCGCTCGGTGGGCGGGCGGTCTTTGCGAAAACGGATGTCGCCAGCGAAGCGGATGTGCAGGCGGCGGTGGATACCGCGCTGAACACCTTCGGCGGGTTGCACGGCGCGATTAATTGCGCCGGTATCGCCATTGCGGAAAAAGTGCTGGGGCGAAAAGGCGTTCACGATTTGGGGCGGTTTGAGCGCGTGCTGCGGGTGAACCTGCTCGGTACATTCAACGTTATCCGGCTGGTCACGGCGGCGATTGCCGACGCGGAACCGCAGGCGGGAGGCGAGCGCGGCGTGTTCGTCGTCACCGCGTCGGTGGCGGCATTCGACGGGCAAATCGGGCAGGCGGCGTATTCCGCCTCGAAGGGTGGCATTGTGGGGATGGTGCTTCCCCTTGCCCGCGAACTGGCGCGCTATGGCATTCGGGTGGTCGGCATTGCGCCGGGGATTTTCGACACCCCTATGCTGGCGGGGCTGCCGGAAGCGGCGCGGATTTCGCTGGGGCAACAAGTGCCGTTCCCCTCGCGGCTGGGTAATCCGGCAGAGTATGGCGCACTGGTGAAACACATCATCGAAAATCAGATGCTCAACGGGGAAGTCATCCGGTTGGATGGCGCAATCCGTATGGCGCCGAAATAGCGGTTGAGGCGTGAGAACGTGAGGCGTGACTTGACAAGCGGTGAGTGTCGGTTACGCTTTCACGTTTCACGTTTCACGTTTCACGTTTCACGTTTCACGTTTCACGTTTCACGTTTCACGTTTCACGTTTCACGTTTCACGTTTCACGTTTCACGTTTCACGTTTTAAAAAACTTTCCAATTGACTCCG
>JAJRSQ010000071.1 GCA_024278725.1 Chloroflexota bacterium | reverse complement strand
CTCACCATCACCGGGGTGGCGCGGTTGCACGGCGCGGAATTCACCCTCGGCGCGGATTATCTGGAAGTGGCGAGCATCATCAGCCTGGCGGCGGTGACGCACAGCGAAATTCTGATAAAAAACGCGGCGCCGGAACATATGCGCATGCCCCTGCTGGTGTTCGATAAACTTGGGGTGAACCCGGAAGTACGCGGCGAGGATATTTTCATGTCGGCGCAGCAACGGCTGGAAGTGAAACCGGACATCGGGGGGATGATACCGAAAATTGAGGACGCGCCGTGGCCCGCCTTCCCCGCCGATATGATGAGCGTTGCGCTGGTGACGGCGACGCAGGCGAACGGTACGGTGCTGTTCCACGAAAAGATGTTTGAAAGCCGCCTCTATTTTGTGGACAAATTGATTGCGATGGGCGCGCGCATCATCCTGTGCGACCCCCATCGGGCGGTGGTGCAGGGACCCTCGGCGCTGCACGCGGAGCGACAGGGCATTTCCAGCCCGGACATTCGCGCGGGGATGGCGTTGCTGCTCGCCGCTTTTGCCGCCGAAGGAACATCCACCATCCGCAACATCCGCCAGATTGACCGGGGATACGAGCGGATTGAAGAAAAATTGCTGGCGCTCGGCGCGAGAATCAAACGGGTGGCATAAAAAAAGCGTGCCGTCCGGGGAGGATACGGCACGCGGGATTGAAAAGAACGGTTATGCGTCGGTTTCGTCTTCGGACGGGCGTTCCGGTTCAGAAATTTTCCAGCCCAACGATACCCGCAACTGCGAATCGCGGCTATCGGCGCGGGCAAGCATCGCCCCAGCGGCGGGGTCAATCTTAATGGCGAAATCAATCTTCACGTGGTCGGGCTGGTTTTCCATCCCGTGCAGGGTGTCGAACACGCTCGCCGCCGCCATTTGGATGGTCTCCATCGCCTGCGAAAAGGCGTTGTTGGCGGTCGCTTTTTTCTCTTCATTACTTTGCTGGACACCAAAGCCCACATGTCCGCGATTGTCGGTCACTTCAATGAGAATTTTCCCATTTTCCCCAACGGTTGACTCAATGTAGTCGGTCATAATTCTGGTTGATTATCCTTTCTTCTGTTTAATCAAAATAGTTGCCAAATCAAGGTACGATTCCGCGCCTTTGTGTTCCGGGGCATATTCGATGATGGCTTGGCTGGCAACCGTCGCTTCCGCGAAACGGATACTTTTGTAAATCACCACGTCCAACACTTTGCTGCCAAACACATCGTGAATTTCATCCAGCACTTCCCGCGCATGAACCGTGCCGGTAGTGTACATCGTTGCCACAATCCCCGCCAAATTGAGGACTGGATTCAGGCGGCGTTTCACCTGCTCCACCGTTTCCAGCAGTGATTGCAACCCGCGCATCGCAAAATACTCGGTTTGCAGGGGGATGAGCACCTCCGTGGCGGCGCACAATGCGTTGGTGGTAAGTATACCCAAGCTGGGCGGGCAGTCAATTAGGATGAAATCATACCATTCTTTCATCGGCTCCAGCGCCGATTGCAACCGCAATTCGCGCCGGATTTCGGGCAGAAGTTCCACTTCCGCCATTGCCAGATCGCGGTTGGCGGGGATTAAATCCAAATAGGTCTTGACGGGATGGATCAACTCACGCATTTTTACTTTTGGATTGGTGAGGGCGGTATAGGTGGTTTCGGAAGGGGCAAGGTCATCGGCAAACAGCCCGAACCCGGCGGTGAGCGCCCCTTGCGGATCTAAATCAACGACCAGCGTCTTCTTTCTTTTTTGGGCGAAGGCGACACCCAGATTTGCCACGGTGGTTGTTTTCCCCACACCCCCTTTTTGATTGGCAACTGCGATTATGCGTGTCACGAAATCCTCCTGTGGAATGCCGAAAATCTCGGTATCAGCGATGGTTGTTGCGGCGAACGGGGCGCATCTTCAGCACCAACTCGGTGAAGCGCGTATAATCTCTCGCTCCTCGACTGCGTGGCGCGTATTCAAAAATTGTTTTCCCTTCGCCCGGTGCTTCAGAAAGTTTTGTGTCCACCCAAATGGGCGGCGTTACCCGCTTGCCGAAATCCTCTTTCAGCATGGTCATGATGATATTGCTCACTTTGCGGCGCGGGTCAAAAAATGACGGGATGATGAGCCGGATGGACGCGCTGCGCCCCAACATGCGGCTCACCTGTCGCAAATAGGTCATGAATTGACGCGCGCCCGCCATCGCCAGCATTTCCATCGAGACGGGGACGAAGACTTCATCCACATAATACATGGCGTTGATGGTGAGCAGCGATAGTGACGGCGCGCAGTCAAAAATCTGAAAATCGTAATCATCCGTGCCGTTGAACAGATTGAAGAAAATTTCTTCGCGGGCAATTTCCATCACCATACGCTGTTGGGCTTTAAACAGCGAAAGGCTGCCCGGCACAATATCCAAATTGTTGCGGGTGGGAATGATGGCGTCCGCCAGCGGCACATCGCGGCTCAACACGTCTGCCAGCGAGTAGGTGTAATTTGTCACCCCCAACGCCATCGCCACATTCGATTGCGTGTCGGTATCAACCAGCAGAACACGCTTTCCCCGCAACGCGAGTCCGGCGCTCAAATTCACACAGATGGTTGTTTTGCCGATACCGCCTTTAAAACCGACCACCGCAATTTTGCGCATCATGTTTGCCTGCCGTCACTTTGAGCCGTAAATATTAGGCGCTGCCTTCAAGCGGAAAGGGTCCCGGCGGTGGCGGCGGAACAATCTCCTCCTCCACTTCCGTGTCGCGGAAAATCACTTTCAGCACCCTGCCCAGTAAATCAAAGGCAAGATTTTCTTTGAAGCCGGCGGCAGTGGCTAAAAAGTACGAGAGCACCTCAAAAATCAAACGGCTGGTTGAATCCCCCGGCGTGGTTTGTTGCAAAACCGTCGGGGTCAGCCCGAATGGACGCATCACCACAAAGACAATCAGATAAATGAGCGTGCCGACAATCATGCCCATGAACGGTTTCACAAAATATGAAAGGACGTACTCCACATCGAAGCGGCGGTTGGTGACATATTTCAACAGGCTGTGGAAGACTGCCGCCACGCCGCCAATTGCGCCGAAGAAGAGTGAACGCAGGAAGACATCGGGAACCAGCAAGTCCGAAATGGCTTTGTTGCTGGTGAGGATGTTCAGCAGAAAATCAGGGTTGAAGATGAGATACACGAAGACTACAAACCAAATCATCCCCCAAACCACCAGCCAGCGACTCCACCGGTCGGCTTGGCGGGCGCTTTCTTCCGCGCGGTCGAGCCGGGCTTTCACCTGTTCGATGTTCCATTCTGCCTTTGCCAGATATTTTATCTGGTAGTTCATCATGATGTAGCGGGTTTCCGCCAGCAGTTTGTGCGCCCAATCGGTGATTTCTTTGCTGACGCTGATATTTTCATCCAAAATCTGCTCATACAGCGCGTCGATGGCGTTGTAAATTTGCAAAAATTGCTCGCGGATGCGCGGGTCGTTCAGCAACCGGCGGCGTTCTTTCATCTCTTCCGGAGATAAATCTTCCGCGTCGGCGGGCAACTCAAATGAGAGGGTCGGTGCTTCGTCATCCGTGCGGGTGAAATCGAATAGATTGTCGAAATCCCTGCCGGTTCCCAACGACAGCGCCGACGAGCGCGACACGCTGGAAGAGGTCGGCGTGCCCACCGTGGAGCTGCTCCACGCGGGTGGGGCGGTTTCGGCGGCGGGGATACCGGGGCTGAACGGTGCGGGCGTGGGTTCGGCGGCGGGTTTGGCGGGCGCGGGTTCTTCCGCCAATGCGGAATCGAGCAGTGCCGCCAAATCGGACTCATCGGTGGTGGTGGTTGCGCCGGAAGCGACGGGAAAATCAATGACCGGATTGATGGGGGTGGTGTCATCCCCAATTTCCCCGCTGGGCAGGTCTTCCACGGGCGCGCCGCCCAACGGCGATTCCATCGCGGTGGGGAAATCCATATCGCCAATTTCTTCCGACGGCAAATCCTCAGTGGGCGTGCCACCGAGCGGTTCATCGAGCGCCACCGGAAAATCCGCCAGCGGGTCAAGGGCATCGGTGAGATTCCCCGCTTCGTTGGCGGGCAAATGCTCATTGAGCGGTCCGCCGGGGGGCGTTTCCAGCGCAGGGGGCAGATTTTCGTATGCCGCACCGTAATGGGCATCATCCCCGGCTTCTCCCATCGGAAGGTTTTCGCCCATGCTCACCGAATGCGAATCGCGGGGGGTGGGCACGTTTGCCGGGCTGAGGCTCGCCTCTGCCGCCTCGGCGAGCGCCGCCAGTTCATCCACAGGGTCGATGGGTTTGGGGGTCGTTTTTCGCCGGGTGCTGCGTCGGGTGGTGGGTTTCGCCTTTGTGGTGCGGGTAGACGTTTTGGACGCGCCGGTTTTGGCGCTGCTTTTCGCCGCGGTGCTTTTTTTGGTGGATGTGCGCCGTCGCGTCGCCGGTTTTTTGGCGGGAGCGGGCTTCTTCGCAGACGTCGGGGTCTTCTTCGCCGCAGACGGGGAATCGGCGGGTGCGCCGAAGAGCGCATCCAATTCCTTTTCTTTGCTGCGTTTGAAGACATTTTTATCTTTGAGGCTAGGGCGTTTTCTAGCCATACGCATCACCTCCGGCGAAAATTTGACCATACAGTCGATTTTTCATCTGACATAACCATTATACCACAAAACTCACAGAACGCTAGATTGCTTATGTAAAATTATAGGTAAAAAGTAAGGGGTAAAGGGGACGAAACATGCGGAAATCGACGGCTACATCCATCCACATAAAAAACCGGTAGTGGTGTTTTTTGACTGATACAAAGATAATCGGTTGTCATTGCGAGCGTAGCGAAGTTGAAAATGCCCGAAGGGTGCAATCTCCACACTGCAATGACGGAGATTGCTTACCCCGTTGGGGCACAGGTCGGCGTTGCACGCCTCGCAATGACACCTGCGTATCCTGTCAGTCAATTTTAACCACTACCAAAAAACCTCCGCGCAGGGCGAAGGCAGGATGATGGGGAAGGCGGGACTCGAACCCGCACGTTCCCGTTGGCAACAACGGCGGGGGGCATGGGGGGTGTCCCCCCAGAAAAGAAAACCTCCGCGCAGGGCGAAGGCAGGATGATGGGGAAGGCGGGACTCGAACCCGCACGCCTCGCGGCACGTGATCCTAAATCACGCTCGTCTGCCAATTCCGACACTCCCCCAAAATTGGGCGGTGGGTGTTATTATGAGGATTATTGTCGCCTATTATACCGAAAACCGCCGAACGCGCAATCATCGCGCCG
>JAJRSQ010000006.1 GCA_024278725.1 Chloroflexota bacterium | reverse complement strand
TGGTGGTCGTGCGGGGCGTATTGCCGGTAGAGCCATTCGCCGGCATCGGTTGCGCCCAGCGACATCAGCAGGGGGGCGGTGATTGCGCCCGCCAGAATCAGCGCGAAGACGCCGTTCACCGCCAGCTCCCAGTGTTGCGCCAGCCAGAGGATTCGTTTTTGCAGAAACAGGATGATTGGTTTAATGGTGGATGGCATAGGTTTAAATCAGGGGGCTCATACCCAGAAGATGTTCGATTTCAATGCCGTCATCGAGGTCGTTCCAAAAAATCGCATACCCTCCGGGTTCGAGAGACCAATTTTCTCGCTGCTGTTCCGTTGCATTAGCCAGCCAAGCTAACCAGTCAATTTTCTTTATCGGCAAACTGATTGTCCGTTCATCGGTCAATAAAATAGACAGCACATCCCCGAAAAATTGAACGTCTTTCACGGAAACAGTGGATTCAGATTTGGTTGAAATAGGCATTCCATGCCTCCAGTAATTCAGATTGGTGTTTTTCCGTTAATTTGATGAGTTTGTTAAGTGTGGGCTGATTGTATCCGTGATTGTGTGCTACATGTACTGGTTCCAGCCAAATTTTTGTAACGGCATCATCTCGAATGATGTGAACATGGGGCGGCTCGAGAAAATCAGAAGAATAAAAGCGAAATTTATATCCACGGATAATGATGGTCGGCATGCTGCTTCTCCGATGGCGTTTGCGGGGTCATTATACCACAAATTGTAAAAAAAAGCGTTCTGCCCACTTGCGCCGGGCAGAACACTTTTGGCTTAAATTGGAGTTGTGCGGGTTTCCGCTTAAATTTTTACTTTACGCAGGCGCAAGCTGTTGGTAACAACGGAGACGCTGCTGAATGCCATCGCGAAAGCGGCGAGAATCGGGTTCAATTCGCGCAGCATATCCGGCACGAAGGAGAAGGGATACAATGCGCCCATCGCCACGGGAATGAGCACGATGTTGTAGATGAATGCCCAGAACAGGTTTTGTTTGATGATGCGCATCGTCGCTTTACTGAGCGCAATCGCTTGCGGAACCGAGCGCAAATCGCCGCGCATCAGCGTTACGTCGGCGGCTTCCATCGCCACGTCCGTCCCGGTGCCAATGGCGATGCCGACATCGGCTTGCGCCAGCGCGGGGGCGTCGTTGATGCCGTCGCCGACCATTGCCACCAGCCCGACGCCTTCGGCTTGCAGACGTTTCACTTCCGCGGATTTGTCGCCGGGGAGGACTTCCGCCCGCACTTGGTCGATGCCCACTTCGCGGGCAATCGCTTCGGCGGTGGCTTGATTGTCGCCCGTCAGCATGATAACTTTCAATCCCAGCCGGTGCATTTCCGCCACCGCTTCTTTGGAGGTCGGTTTGATGGTATCGGCGACGGCAATCACGCCCGCGGCTTCGCCATCCACTGCCATCCACATGGCGGTTTTCGCTTCGTTTTGCAGCCGTTCCACATCCGCTTCCAACCCGTTCAGATGGATGGCGCGTTTGGTCATCAATTTTTTGTTGCCCAGCGCCACGTCGTGTCCATCAATATGGGCGACGATGCCGTGCCCGGCGATGGCTTCAAATTGTTCCGGTTCTGCCAGGGGCAGGTTGGCTTCCTGAGCCGCCCGCACAATTGATTCACCGAGCGGGTGTTCGCTCCCTTTTTCCGCCGATGCCGCCAGCCGGAGCAGGGTGTTTCGGTCGAATGATGCCGCTTGTTTGCTCAAGACCACATCGGTGACGGAGGGTTGCCCGACGGTGATGGTGCCGGTTTTGTCCAACACCACGGCTTTCAAGCTGTGCGCGCGCTCCAGCGCTTCGCTGTTTTTGAAGAGGATGCCGTTTTCCGCGCCTTTGCCCGTACCCACCATGATGGAAGTGGGGGTTGCCAGCCCCAGCGCACATGGGCAGGCGATGACCAGCACGGCGACCAGTCGAATCAGCGCGGGGGTGAACCCTGCGCCCACGACGAACCACCAGACGAGCATGGTGAGGACTGCCAGCACCAGCACTACCGGCACAAAGTAGTTTGAAACTTGGTCAGCCAGCCGCTGGATGGGGGCTTTACTGCCCTGCGCCTCCTGCACCAGCCGGATGATTTGCGCCAGTGCAGTTTCCGCGCCGACTTTGGTGGCTTCAAACTTCAGCCGCCCTTGTTTGTTCAGCGTCGCGCCGATGACTTCATCGCCCGGTTTTTTGCTCACCGGTAAACTTTCGCCGGTGATCATGCTTTCATCCACAGCGGATTTTCCTTCGATGACAATGCCATCCACCGGGATTTTTTCGCCGGGGCGCACCACCACAATTTCACCCACCAGCAAGTGCTCAATGGGGATGTCCACCTCTTCCCCATCACGCACCACACGGGCGGTTTTGGCGCGCAAGCCCATCAGTTTTTTGATGGCGGCGCTGGTTTGCCCTTTGGCTCGGACTTCCAGCAGTTTCCCCAGTTTAATCAGGGTGATGATGACGGCGGCGGTTTCAAAATATACGTGCTCGCCCGCTGTCATGCTGCCCAGCGTTAAATATACGGTGACGACCACACTGTACCAATATGCCACCGATGAACCCATCGCGATGAGGACATCCATGTTCGCCGAGCCGTTGCGGACGGCTTTGTATGCGCCGACATAATAGTCCCACGCGACGTAAAACTGCACCGGCGCGGCGAGAACCAGCATAACCCAGTTGACCCACGGCGCTTGCGCCCATTCGCCCAGCACCCCGAAGTCACGGAGCATGCTCAGGATGAACAGCGGCAAAGAGAACGCGACGCCAATCCAGAATTTGCGGGTTTGGTCGGCGATTTCCGCGTCGCGGGCGGCTTGTTCGGCGTCTTCCAAATCGGCGCCTTCTGCGGCTTCGACAACGCCGTAGCCCGCCCGCTCAATCGCGGCGACCATATCGGCACGGCTTACCACGCCGGGGATAAATTCGATGACGGCTTTTTCCGTCGCAAAATTGACCGTGGCGTTGATAATGCCGGGAACTTTCTTGTTCAGGGTGCGTTCGATGGTTGCAACGCAGTTGGCGCAGGTCATGCCGGTGATGGGCAGTTCCACTTTGGCGGTGGCTACGCCGTACCCCACGTCTTCAATTTTTTTGATGATGGCATCCATCTTCAGAGTGGTGGGGTCGAAGGTGACGGTGGCTTTTTCCGTGGCGTAGTTGACGTTTGTTTCTGCCACGCCGTCGAGTTTTTTCAAATTGCGCTCGATGGTTGAAGAGCAATTTGCGCAATGCATCCCGGTGATGGGAAGGGTGAGTAATTTTTCAGACATGTGTTGCCTCCAAGAACCCCGCCGGTATCATACCGACGGGGTGTTTGAAATGTTTATGCTTCTGCGGGATAATCAATTTCTTCCAGCAGGGCGGCGATGCCGTCCCAGTTTGCGGGGGCATCCCATTCGACAGTAACGATTTTGCTGGCTTCCTCTGCTTTCACGGACTTCACGCCCTCCAGCTCGGAAACTTCGCGTTGAATGGTCATCACACAGTGACCACAGGTAATGTTAGGAACTTTGAAAGTTTTGCTTTCCATTCGTACAACTCCTTTTGATAGAATTATTTAAATCGCAATGAATTGCGGTTTATAGCTTGCCGATGGTTTCAATCACGCTCATGATTTCATCGATGACGCGCTCTCGCTCATTGGGGTTGTCACCGCGAATGGCGGTTGTGACGCACATATGCAGGTGACGGTCGAGCAACATGCCGTTTACTTTTTGCAATGCTCGTTGAACCGCCAACACCTGATTCACAACATCGATGCAGTATTCGCCATTTTCAACCATGCGCTCAATGCCGCGCACGTGCCCTTCAATGCTTTTCAAACGGTTGACAATGTTGATGGTGGCTTCGTCGGTTGGTTTTACAATTGGTTCGATTGCAATATCTGCCATGTTTCTCTCCCTAAACCCCACCCCCCGTGGGGGGGGGTGACATGGCAGTAGAATATCACAAGTCGTGGGTGTTGTCAAGAAAAAAACCGCCGTGAAATTCGGCGGTTTTCAATGGGGGGAATTTTTAAGGGGATTACGGGTAAATCTGGACGCAATTGCCCCAACTGCTATCGTCGCTCACATAATAATAGATGGCGTCGGGGGCGAGCGTACATTCCGAATTTTGCGAATCGAAGCCGGGAGAAGCGGCGGTGAAGGTGTGATTGCCGGCGGGGTAATAGACCACTTGCGAGGTTCCCGCCACCAATTTCGTCTCGATGTTTGCCATGGTGAAGGTCAAATCCATGCTCGATTGATTGTCAATGACGATGCTGGCTTGCCCGGCGGGGGGGAACCAGTCGGCGGGGATGTCGCTTGCGCCGCCGCCCGTATTCTGCGTTTGCCCGCTCGACGCGCCCCCCGAACTTTGCCCGGTGCTTCCGGGAAGTGTGCCGATGACGTCAAAACTGTTGAGAATGCGATCCAGCGCGTTCAAATCGGCTTCCCCGATAATTTGGGTGGTCAGCCAAATCATGAATGAGCCGTCGGCGGGTTGTGCCGCCAAGCTGATGATGACGCTGCCGCCGTCGCCGCCGCAATTGGAGTATAAATCGTACACGCCGGTATAAACGTTGTCAGCGTACTCTTTTCGACCGTCATAACGGCATTCCGACAAACTGCTGCCCAAAACGTCCAGCAGGCTGCCGGTGTCGTCGTATGCTTGCGCCAACGCTTCCGACGCGGCGAAAAATACGCCGGGCGTGTCGTAGGTGTCCCAAAATGCGTTCAGGTTCGGTGATGCCGCCAGCGACCCGCCAATGATTGTGCCGTCCGATTCCCACGCGCTGCCATCGGTATCCGACCATGTGGTGGGCACTTCCATTCGCATAGAGTTGCTGTTATCGGTGATGACCGTGTAGCTGTAATCTGCCGCCGGCGGGGTTGACCCGCCGCCGCCCGACCCGCCGGAGGATGCCGGGGGATTGGCGGCAACTTCATTCCCCAATTCCTGCGCGAAGGAAAAAGACAACGCCAGCTCGCGCCCGTTCAGTTGCCCTTCCAAAACTTCCTGTGTGTCGAAGCGCAACACTTCCACATCCAGCGTATCCTGCGGGTTGTGTGTCCGCAAAATGTCGCAATAATCCGCCATTGTACCGTCTGTTGCCAGCACCAGCCCTTCCATCCGGGTGATGATGTCGCCCGCTTTGATGCCCGTTTTATCCGCGGGCGAGCCCGATTTCACCGATGACACCCAGATGCCGCTCAAGGTGTCGCCATCGCTCACGGCTGTGCCATTGATGCCGATGGAATGGACATCCTGCCCTTCGCGTAATTGCGCCACAACTTTCTGCGCTTCCACGTTGCTGATAGCGAAATATTGGTTGGTGCTGCTCGCACCGGCGTAATTCACGCCCACCACTTCGCCGTCTGAAGTGACCAATGCCCCGCCGGAGTTGCCGGGGTTGATGGTTGCATCGTGTTCAATCACCGCATCAACCGATGCCCAGTTCGTGTCGCCGTTGGCGCGGGCTTTGGAGACAATCCCGCGCGTCAATGTAAATTCCGGGTCGCCCAGCGGGAAACCGGCGGCATACACGTCCAAGCCCGGTTTGATGTCGCCGGTGTACCAATTGAAGAACGGATAGCCGTCCCCTTCAATGTCAATGACCGCCAAATCCGAACATTCGGACACGCCCAGAATGCGGGCGTTGCGCGGGGAAGATTCTCCCCCCACCCATACTTTCAGCAGCGCCGCGCCGGTGACCACGTGGTTATTCGTCACGGCGATACCGCTTTCGTCAATGATGAACCCTGAGCCGCGTCCGGCGGCGTTGAGTTGCAGCCCTTCGGCGGGGTCAACAAATGTGCCCTGCGCTTCAATTTGGATAATCGCTTTTTGAACATCGTCCAGCGACGTGACCGCCATCGTTGCCGGCGTTGGCGTGCTGGGGGGCGGGGCAGGGGTGTCGGTGGGTTTTGCCGCCGCCGTTTGAGCGATGGCGGCATTCACGGTCGCATCAACATCAACGGTGGGTGCTTTTTCGCCGCACCCAACCAATAGCCCCGCTATGATGATAGCCATAAACCAGAAAGACAGTCGCAATCGTTTCATAAAGATAACTCCTTGAAGTGTGATTAATGGTTGACAGATTTTGAATATTAATCGGTTTTTGTTGGCATTTCTTTAAGTGCGAATCGAAAAAACATTTGTGCGCGGGGAAATGCGGATGGCAGATTAGCCCCATTATAACATAATGTATGGGCTATCTCAACCCTAAGTTTTCCCTTGATGCGGCTGTTGCAAAGTAAATTTTAAGGTTGCTGTTTTTCATGATTTTATGCCGCAGGGGCGATTTGCGAGCCGCTCTTACGCATTTTCTTCCGGTTTTAACGAAAATCGGTGGCGTTGTAGGGGCACGCTGCAGCGTGCCC
>JAJRSQ010000070.1 GCA_024278725.1 Chloroflexota bacterium | reverse complement strand
GGTTTGAAAAGCGTCGGCGGTTTATGCTACAATATCAATGTGGGTAAATTCGGCGAAAATAGAGGAAAATCATGCAACGAACAGTTTTGGAAGCGAAACGATTGGGGGTTTTCACCTGCCATCCATACACCACGCTGCAAGATGCCACCTGTCAAATGGTATCCAGAGATGTCAGCGCGCTGGTGGTGGTGAACGAATCGGGGGCGCTGGAGGGTATCATTTCCCGCACGGATTTGTTGCGGGCGTACCTGAATGATACCGCCTGGCAATTGCAGCCGGTTTCAACGGTGATGAACACCGATGTGGTGACCGTTTCACCGGAGGAAACGATGGCGACGGTGGCGAAACTGCTGTTGGAAGACCGCATTCATCGCGTCGTGGTGGTTGATGCGCAAAGCGGTACGCCCATCCCGATTGCGGTGGTGGCGGACAGCGACTTCGTATATCATATGTCGAAGGAAGTGTGCCGCATTTAGCGGCTATGGAAACTGAAACGCGAAGTTTTTGTGCGGACGGCACGCATAACAGGTGGTCGGATGGTCGTCTCCGGCGGTGATGGGTTGCCCGCACATCGCACAGGGGCGCAATTCGCCCGCCGCGATGTAGCGCGGTTTTTTGCTCACCACCCCCGCTGATGGCGCGACCGGGTGCAGGGTGATGGCGGTTTCGGGGCATGCCAAATCGCAGATGCTGCATTCCTCGCCCAGACAGAGCGCGGAATAAAACGCCAGCGCGAACCGGCTTTCGTCGCTCAGGAATGCCACGGCTCCCGTGGGGCAGAAACGGGCGCACAGACCGCACGCGGTGCAGGCGGCGGCATCCACCACCACATTGACCACGGGCAAATCGCTTTCCGTTGCGAGCGGGAGCGGCGCGGTGGCGGTGTCGTCATCCATAGAGATGTCCGCATCCAGCACCCCCAGAATTTGCGCCCGTTGCGGCGGCACAAAATGCGGCAACCGCTCGGACACCGGCACGGTGCGCCCCAAGGTCGAAGGGTCTACCGGGTCTTCCGCCAGTGCCGCCCCCACACTCTCTTTGCCCAGTTGGGTGATGGATTGGAAAAATCCGCGCCGGGACAATGGCGGACGGTCAATATCAACCAACACCCGCTTCTGCGGCGGTGCGTCGGCGGGTTGTTGGCTGTGCAGGGTGAGCGGGGTATGTTCCGGCAGAATTTCCGCCCATGCATTCGCTTTTGAAACGGATTCCGCAATGCTCGGTTGCACACTGCCGATGGGGCAATCGGCGCAGGGGGAATCATCCAGCCGAATTTGTTTGTCCAAGCGGGTCAGCGGCAATAAATGCGCCGGAGAAAGCGCCGCCAAACAGCGTTTGGTGAAAATTGTGGCGGCAGCACCGCCGATATTCGGCGTGGGGTGTTGCGGGCAAATCAAATCAATTTCCGGCACGGGGATTGATTCCGCCACGGTGAACAAGCGGCGCAAAGTGGGGTCAGGGCGGGAGAACGCGCCGGTGGGGCAGTTGTGCAGGCACAACCCGCAATGGGCGCAGGCATCGTTGTTGATGGCGGGCGCGCCGAGCGTGACCGTGATGGCGCCGTCGGCGGGGCAGGTGTCGGCGCAGCGGGTGCATCCGATTTGCCGAAAACGGCTGTTCATGCACCGTTTGGGGTGCAACGTGATGGTATCGCCTGAAAAATAATCGGTGATATTTAAGAACGAATCAATCACGCTCATAGGGGTTGAAACTCCTAGAGAATTTCCCGCGTGCATCCTGAACGCAGGGGATACGATTTTTAAACTATAGTCCGATTTTTTTGAAATACAAAATCGGCGCGGTTTGAAAAGGAGATTGTGCGTTGGATTTGCAGTATCATGAGAAAATCACTCGCATCGCGCTGGGGAAGTTTTTTGATGAACCGGCGTTGATGCAGGTGATTGCGGCGAATTTTTCGCAGGATGATTTTTGGAACTTAATCGGCAAACCTCACCTGCATTTTGATGACGAGATTCCCGCGTCGCAGGCGTATGTGGCGGGGCTGAGGGCGCGCATCACCGCGGTGATGACCGAGCCGGAGACGGATGTCGGCGCGGCGCAGCGGCGGGTGTTCGGGCTGTTGACGCATACGGTGCAGGATTTTTACGCCCATTCCAATTATGTGGATTTGTGGCTGGCGTCGCTCAATGGCGATTCACCGCCCGCGCCCGACACCATCCCCCCTTTGGATGACCGTTTGCTGGCGCACCCCGATTTGCACACCGGCACCTTCAGGTTGTGGCGAGACATCATCTATTATATTCCGGGGCTGAAACACGTGGCGCGGTGGGTGTATATTCCGCCCCGTTCTCATGAGGCGATGCATCTGGACAATCCGGCGCGCGGCGAGAAATTCCCTTATGCGCTGGCGGCGGCGGTGCGGCGCACCCGATGGGAGTATTTGCGGGCAGCGGATGCCATTGCGGGCATCGGCGGTGATGCCGCTTTGCGTCGTTTTCGGGGTTATTGCTAAAATGAAAATAAATTTCATCAAAATAACGTGTGTTTGCGTGGATGCTCGCCTGCTATTATACTGAAACTGTATTCAGATATACCGCAACATGTAAAGAAAGGAAGTTGTAATTAATGACAGGTTATGATGCAAATGTTTTGTCCCCGAAGCGAGCATGGTTTCAAGTTGTCGCCGATACAATCGGCGGGTTGGCGGGTTGGCGGGTGGATGTTGACCCCACCCTTCCGCGAAAGTGTGTGGTGATTGCCGCTCCGCACACTTCAAACTGGGATTTGATTGCCGGGTTTTTGATGATGGTCTCTGCGCCGATTAAGTTGTATTGGTTGGGAAAGGATTCGCTCTTTTCATTTCCGCCGATGGGTGCGTTTTTAAAAGCGGTGGGCGGCATTCCCATAGATCGCCGGCGGCACACTAATTTCGTCACGCAGATGGCTGGACATTTTGCAGAAGCGGACGTGCTGCGTTTTGCCATCGCCCCGATGGGAACCCGCAAAAAAACCGACCACTGGAAAACCGGATTTTACCACATTGCAATGGCGGCAAACGTGCCGTTGGTGTTCGGGTATTTTGACCACGAAAACAGGGTGGTTGGACTCAGCAAGGGTTTCATGCCCACCGGCGACATCGAAGCCGATTTTGAGCGCATCCGCGAATTTTATGCCGATATGCGGGGGAAATATCCCGAAAACCAAAGTGATATTCGCGTCAAACCGCGCAAATGAGCCGCTGTTTGGAGAAATAAAATGAGGTCTTTGGCAATTCGCGGCGTGAACCCTGAAAAACCAAAGACCTGTAAAAATCGGACGTAAATTTTTTCGCGTTACCCTTTGCCGCGCACAAACGCCAGCACTTCCGGGTCGATTTTTGCGTCATCGCGCCACCGTTCTTCCAGATTTTCGATGCCGCAGAAATCCCACAGCGCCGCGCGCGTGGCATCATCATAATCCCCTGAAATATCACCGCGATACAACCCCAATTTTGCCAGCACCGTTTGCAGTTCCCGCGCCACATCCGCCGTCACCGGGACGAGGTCTTGGGGCGTGCTTTTGCCGAAATAGAGCAGATGCAATTCGTACAACCGATGCAATTCCTCAATGGGCGTGGGGTGGTCGTCCACTCGCAGGTCAATCGACACATCGTTGAAGCCGCCGTAGCCCCCTTTTTCTTTCACCACCAACAGCGATGCGCTCTGCTGTCCGCGTTTGTCGCCCCCTGCTGCCTGCCCCGCTGCTAACGCCGCCAGCAATCGTTCCGCCAGCGTCCCCGATGTTTGCTCGAAGGTGTCTGCCATCGCGTTGACGGTCGCTTCGCTGACCAGAATGTTACCCTGCGCGGCGTAATGCTCGCCGGTGCGCCCGCCTGCCCACTCGTGGCATTTCGCGCCGGTGAAAGTTGCCGCGTCCCCCCGCGCCGAAACGATGCCCACTTGTCGCAAATCGCGCCCGGCATCGGCGGCGGTGAGCTTTTCAATAGTTTCCTGCGCGGAGTTCCCCTGCGCCAGCAGTGCCAGCCCGTCGGGACCGTAGGCGGTATTGGCGTATGATTGGGTGGCAATTGCGCCGACGCCGGCTTTTGCCCACGGGACGGCGCTGCCCACCGCCAAAAATTTCGATTGCACGGTGATACCGAGTTCGCCCGTGGCGGGGTCAAGCGCGACGATGGAAAAAGTGGATGGATGGGGCGGGTGAGGGGTTCGCATGGATGATTCTCCTTATTTTTTGGGAAGGATTGCCCGGCGTTCAAGTTCCACGGTGATGCACGGTTGGACTTTGAACCCGAAACGTTGAACTATTGTGTGACCGGTTTGCAGGTGGCGTGCAGAAAGGCAAAATCTCCGCGCGGGGGCATCAATTCCGCCACTTCGATGATTTCGTACTTTTCCGTGCCCAAATTGATGATGTCTCCCGGCTTCGGTTCTTTGTGCATATTTTTGATGCCGCCGACATCGCGGCGTCCCGGCACAACGATACTCACTTTATACATGGTCATCATATCCACCCCACTAAATCAGATTGCGATACCGCAGTTTGAAGGACAAGTCTGCGGCGATGTTGTGCATCACTTTAAAACCGACGTATGGATTCTTTTCGCACAGGTCTAAAAAGGCATCACAGGCGATTTTATGCACGGTGACGGCGGTCGCCGCGGTGACGGTTGCCGAGCGCACACCTTTATCCACCAGTCCCATTTCGCCGAAACTTTGCCCGCTGCCCAGCGAAACCATCACCGCATCGGCGGGAGGGGTGGACGGGTCGGGCGCGGTGTTGACTTCTACCGTTCCCGCTTCGACCAGATAGAAAGAATCGGGGGCTGAATTGCGGGCGATGATGACCTCTCCGGGGGCGAATGATTGCACGGTACACAGTGCCGCCACGGCTTCCAGCGCATCATCCGGTAACCCATTGAACATTTCAACTTGCTTCAGGAACGCTTTTGTTTCCATAAACCCTCTCCAATTTAATGTACATGGAGTTAATCTTTTGGTTATTATAGCACGATTCAGCCAACTTTGTCATACTGTTTTGCAAAAATTGTCATGCGCCTTGTATGATTTTGTCATCTGACGATATAATATCCATATTGAGCAACCGTTTTCAACAAAGGAGGAAATATGTCAATCAACGAAGTGCGTGCAGCCGTGACAGCGAAGGTCTGGCGCGAGATTGCCGGCAGTGGCATTGATGTGTCGGCAGTTGACCGCGCCGATATGGACAAACTGGTGGGCATGGTGGTGGACGCCGCACTCGCGGAGGTGGATGCGCAATTGGGCGCGATGAACACCGCCTCTCGTGCAAAGGCGGGGGCACAAACCGTTTTCGTTGCCGAACCGGAAGGGATGGGTGATGAAAAAGTTTTGTGGGAAGGGCGTCCCTTCCTTTCGCTGGTGACAAATTACATTATCACCAATCAGCGGGTGCGCATCATCGAAGGGCTTATCGGCAAAGATTATGAAGATATTGAACTGGTGCGCGTTCAGGACGTGGATTTCAAACAATCCATCGCAGAGCGCGCGCTCAACCTGGGCGATATTTTCATTCTGAGCCACGACCCCAGCAACCCGGAAGCGGTGCTGCGGAATGTGGAAAACCCCAAAAACGTGCATGAAATTCTGCGGCGGGCGGTCATCGATGCCCGCAAAGCGTATGGGTTGCGTTACCGCGAAGAAATGTGATGGACAAGCGCCATTAATTGCCAATCGTCCTTTATCATTCGCTAAATTGCATCGCGTATTTCATGCTTTGATGCGCATCTTTTCTCACAGGTGGTGTATGAAGAAACGTTTCCTGCTTTTATCGATATTCCTACTGCTAATGCCACTTGCCGCCGCACAGGCGCAACCTTCCGCATTGAAAATCAATGTGGAAATGGGGTTTGGCGGCTACGCCAAACAGAATGCGTGGCTCCCCATCACCGTTCGCGCCGAAAATACCGGCGCGCCGGTGTCCGGTGAAATCCGCGCCCGCTCCGATTACCCCGGCGAAACATACGCCATCAGTTTGAACCTGCCCGCGCAATCGCAGAAAACCGTCACCTTTTTGGTGCCGAATCGGAGCAAGTACACCGTCAAATTTGTGACGGATGACGGCGAAACGCGCTATGATACCACCGTTACGCCCCGCCAGCTTGCCCCGTATGATTATTTTGTGGGCGTGATAGCCGGTGACCCCGGCACGCTCAACCTGTTGGGCGGCTTGTCAACCGGCACCGGAAACGTGGTTTCAGTGGCGCATTTAGCAGTGAGTGACCTCCCCGCGCAGTCCGGCGGATTGGTTGCGTTTGACGCGCTGGTCTTCAACGATGTGGACACCACCGTTCTCTCGGCGGGGCAGGTTGCCGCATTGGCAGACTGGGTTGCCGGCGGCGGACGGTTGGTGGTGGGCGGCGGTCCCAACGCGGGGCTCACCGTGGCAGGGTTGCAATCACTTTTGCCCGCCACTGATTTTGTGCTGGAAACCCTCCCCGCGCTCGACAATTTGGCGGCGCTGGGCAAACGCGCCATCCCCAATGCGGGACCCTTCATCGCCGCCGTGCCGCAAACCACCGACGGCATCGTCAAGTTGTATGAGCAGGATTTCCCGTTTTGGGTGCAGAAAAAATATGGCAGGGGCGATATTTCCTATTTCGCCCTTGATTTTAATTTAGCCCCGTTGGACGGTTGGGCGGGCAATGATACTTTTTGGAACACCATGCTCGACCCTTTGCAGGGTGCTCCCCCGTTTTACACCGGCTATGCCGCGCCCCAAGCCATCACCGACGTGCTGGCGAACATTCCCGGCGCGGGATTGCCCTCACCGTGGCGTTTCACCGCCTTTCTGTGCTTCTATTTCCTTTTTTTAGTGCCGATAAACTATTTTGTGCTGAAGCGGATGAAACGCCGCGAATTGGCATGGCTCACCATCCCGGCGGTGATTCTGCTGTTCACAATTGTGGGATACGCCACCGGTTTCCGCACTCGCGGGAGCGATACCCTTTTGCGCCAACTTTCGGTGGTTCAGCAGCCGAACAACAGCGCCACGGCGAGCGAGACGGCGTTTTTGGGGCTCTATTCCCCCGTGCGGGATAAATTCACCCTGAAATTCTCCGAGGAAGTGCTGGTGCGCTTCAGTGACGCCCAGAATGGCTATCGGGGCATCAAAACAAATGTCAACGCGCCGACCACCATTTTTTACGGCTCGTCCACCGAGCTCCGCAACCTGTGGACGGACATCGGCAGCATGTCCACGGTGATGGCGCAGCGGCGCATCGCCACCGACCCCATTGAGGTGCGGCTGACGGTTGACCGCTCCCCCACGCGACCTTTTTTGAGGGGGACAATCATCAACCGTACCCCGCATACATTTTCCGATGTGGTCATCATTGCGGGGGCATACGGCTACCCGTTGGGTGAACTTCCCCCCGGTGAAACGCTGATTGACATGGAGGAAATGAAGCCGTTGGATGCAGCGCAATATACCGGACAAACCATGTGGCGGGTTTCATACGACCAAGTTTCGCTGGATGAACGGGTGAGAGACCAGACCATTCGCGCCATTCTGTGGGGCGATCAATTCGCGCCCCTGCCGGTGAAATCCGGCGCCGGGAACTTCAGCGTAACCAACAATCGCACCGAGATTATGGTGACAGGCTGGCGGAATGACATCACCAGCGATTTGGTGACCGTTGACGTGCCTCGAGTGGTTCAGCAGGCGCAGGAATTGCGCATCATCACGGCGGAGGAAATCGAATGAGTGCCATCATCACCGTAGAACATTTGCAAAAATCATTCAATCGGCGCAAAGCGGTGGATGACATTTCGTTCACCATCGCTGATGGCGATATTTTCGGTTTTGTGGGACCGAATGGCGCGGGTAAAACTACCACCATCCGTATGCTGACCACCCTGCTGCGCCCCGATGGTGGCGTGGTGATGGTGGATGGGCTGGATGTGCGCAAAGATAAAACCGCCGTGCGCCGCAGAATCGGCTATGTGCCCGATTTTTTCGGGGTGTACAGCGAAATGACCGTGTGGGAATATCTGGATTTCTTTGCCGGATGTTACGATGTGCCTGTTGCCGACCGGAAACCGCTGATAACCGACCTGCTGGAGCTGGTGGATTTATCGCACCGCACGGACGATTTTGTGGACGGACTCTCGCGGGGGATGAAACAACGGCTCGGTTTGGCGCGCTCGCTGATTCACGACCCGAAGATTTTGGTGCTGGACGAACCGGCGGCAGGGCTTGACCCGCGCGCGCGGGTGGAGTTTCGGGCGTTGTTGAAAGAATTACAGCGATTGGGGAAAACCATTTTCTTTTCATCGCACATTTTGGCAGACGTGGATGAACTTTGCACCGAAGTGGGCATCATCGAAGCCGGAAAGATGGTTGCGGTGGGCAACTTAAAAGCGATGCGCGCTCAAATGCAGCAACAGCGACGCATCTATTTCACGGTGGTGGGCGACCATGTTGATGCGGCGCTGGCGGTGTTGTCGTATGTGCCGGAAGTGTCGGGTGTATCGCACCGGCAGACCCCGGAGGGTGACTGGGAAGTGGAACTCACCTTCAACGGCGATAAATTGGGGGTGAGCGCGCTCATCGCCGGATTGGTGCGCGCGGATGTCCCCCTGCTTTCGGTGCGGGAAGAGATGCAATCGTTGGAGGATATGTTCATGCAATTAACGGAAGGGATTGTCTCATAATGGCGAAACTATGGCTGGCAATCAGAAACAACCCGGTACTGATAAACGAATTGCGGGCGCGGATGCGCGGGCGGCGCACTTTCATTCTGTTGGGGGTGTACCTGCTGGTGTTGAGCGGACTGCTTTTCACTATTTACATATCCATCTATCAGGATACTCAAACATCATATTACAGCGGCGGGCTTCAGCGCATGCTGGAAGCATCATCAAACTTGGGGAAAGCGGTGTTTTTCGGCACAAATATTTTGCTGCTGTTGGGTGTGACGCTGGTCAGCCCGGCATATACCGCCAGCGCCATCGTCAGCGAGAAAGAGCGGCAAACGTATGATTTGCTCGTCATCACCGCGTTGTCGGCGCGAAAAATTGTGCTGGGCAAATTGAACGCCATTCTGGTTTTTCTGGGGCTGCTCATTCTGGCGACCCTCCCTTTTCAGACGATGGCGTTTGTGTTCGGCGGGGTGGCATTCACCGATATTTTGCTGGCGACGCTGCTGCTCATGCTGAGCGCGCTGTTGTATTCCAGTTTGGGGCTGTTTGTGTCCAGCATCGCCCGCACCACCACCGTGGCGAATATGATTAATTACGCCATCGTCGTGCCGCTGTTGCTCGGCGTGCCCTTTCTGATGTTTCTGGTTGGTGTGGCATCGGCGGGGGCAGTGTTCAACTGGCTGGAACAGCCGCCGTTTGTGGTGGCAATTCTGCTGACGTACAGCATCCTGTTTTTCATCAGCATCAATCCGGTGAGCATGGCAATTGCCTCGGCGATATTTTTGCATGAAACGGGGAACTATTTTTTCAGCGTGGAAACATTTTTCCAAAACTCCGTTCCTCTGCCCGCCCCGTGGCTGGTGTTTGTTGTATTTTCATTGGTGGCAAGCTATATTCTCATAGAAGCGACCATTACCCGCGTGGACCGGGTTGCACGCACGTGAGATAAGGAGGTTGGGATGAGTATTTCTGTGGAACGAATCTATCGAAAGTATATTCAGCAAATCCCTGAAGCCGACCAGCTTAAGCTAGTGGCATTAATTACCCAAACATTAGCCGAATCGTCACCGACGGAAAAAAAGTTGGATATAATGGCGCTGCACGGATTGGGTGCGGAAATTTGGCAGGGTGTTGACCCTCAAGAATATGTTGATCAATTGCGGGATGAATGGGCATAATGTCAAAGGTATTTTTTGAGGCGGGGGTGAAAATAGGCATTGATACTGCCCCTATTATTTACTTTGTTGAAGCACATCCAACCTATGATTCGATTGTTTCCGGTGTATTTCGCCAAATTGCGCAGGGTGAAATCCGTGGTGTCACTTCGGTGATTACGTTAGCCGAGGTACTTATTCATCCGTTGCGTCGTAATGCCATAGACCTTCATCAGCGATACCGAAAATTACTGTTACACAGCGCGAATTTCGAGACAATATCGATCACATCAGATGTGGCTGAGTTGGGAGCAATGTTGCGGGCGCGATACAATATCCGTTTGCCGGATGCGTTGCAATTAGCGGCGGCGATTTTGATGGATTGTCACTTTTTTTTAACAAATGATAAACGGTTGGCAAAAGTAACAGAGATAACGGTCAAACAATTGAGCTCATTAGAAACGGACAGATGATTTCCGAGACACTTTTTTCCCAATCCATACGCCCCATTTACCGCCGATTGCAGACGCGCGAAAGCATCCGCGTCGGCTGGATGACCGTCGGTGTGGGGCTGGGCATCACCACCCTGCTGTTGGCGGCGGGCAGATTGACCCCCCTGCTGATGGCGGGGCAACTGCTGGCAATCGGGTTGAGTTTCACCCTGTTTTTGGCGGTGACGGGGCAACTGTGGGTGTGGATGCGCTCCGTCCCCGTGACGATGGTGGCGCGGATGGGCGATGCGCAGTTGGGGCTGGATGAACGGCTCACCACCGCGCTGGAACTGCTGGAAGGGCGGCTCGATACTTCGGCGGAACTGAGGCAGGCGCAACTCACCGACACGCTGGCGCATCTGCAACGCGCGCCGATTGCGGCGGCGTTCCCCCTTGCCGAGACGCGGCAGACCACGCGCATCGGATTGGTCTTCGCCGCGCTCATCACGGTGATGGCGCTGCTGGTCTGGTTGCCCAATCCGCAGACCGACGTTTTGCGCCAGCGCCGGCAATTGGATGAAACCATCGAGGCGCAGATTGAACAGTTACAGCAATTGCAGCTGGATTTGCTGGCGCAAACCGAAGCCGTGCAGGCGACACAAATTGAGCCGCTGACCGATACGCTGGCGGAACTGCTGGACAAGCTGGAATCCGCGCGCGCCAATCATTCGGCGGGGGAAGCGCTGGCGGCACTCTCCGATGCGAAACGGGAACTGTCGCAGATGGATGCGACGCGGCAGGCGCAGAGCCTCGATGCGGTGGCGAATGCGCTGGCGCAATCGGATGCGGCGACGGCGCAGCAGATGGCGGACGCGCTGAAAAATGGCGACGCGCAGCAAGCCGCCGACGCACTGGCGCAGGCGGGCAGCACAACTTCCGACTCCGCCGAGTCGCAATCGCTGGCGGCGGCGCTCAACGCGGCGGCACAAGCCGCGGCGAGCGATAATCCCGCCTTGGCGCAAAGTTTGCAGGCGGCGGCGGATGCGCTCCAACAAGCTTCCGGCGATGCCCAATCGGTGCAGGATGCGCTCGATGCGGCGGCGCAACAACTCGCCGATGCGGGCGCGGCGGAGCAAGCCGCAGCGCAGGCGGCGCAGCAGGCTTTGCAAAATATTCAGCAGGCGCAACAGGCATTGGCGCAACAGGCGGGTGGCACGGGGGGCGCACAGCGCACCCTCGGTGACGGACAAAATGGCGGCGTTGGGGCTGATACGCAAAACGGACAGGGCGGCGGCAATGGCAGCGGGCGCGGTGAGCCGGGCGCGGGCAACGATGGTCTCTATTCGGCGCAGGGGACAAACGGCATCATCCCCACCAATAACGGCGCGAATCAAAACCGGCTGGAAGATTACAGCAGCGTTTTCGCCCCCGACCATCTGGGTGGCAGTGGCGGCGATTTTTTGCAGCCTGACCCGCAGAACCCCGAAGGAGGCATCGACGTCGGCGAAGTCCCCGCCGACCCCAACCGCGACCCCGGCGAGGCGAGCGTGCCGTACACGGATGTCTTCCGTGAATACAGCAATCAGGCGAACAGCGCCCTCGCCACCGATGCCATTCCCTTGGGCATGAAAGATTATGTACGCCAGTATTTCGGCGCGCTGGAACCGTAATCCCCATAAAAACAGGACGATTTTCATGACAGAAATTACCCTTGATGCATTTCAGAAACATATTGCCCGCATTCGCGCCGAAGTGAGCAAAGTGATTGTCGGGCAGGATAATGTGGTCACCAACGTGCTGCTGGCGCTCGTCGGCGGCGGACACGTGCTACTGGAAGGTGTGCCGGGGCTGGGCAAAACGATGCTGGTGCGCACGCTGGGGCAGGTGCTGAACCTGAAATTCTCGCGCCTGCAATTCACCCCCGATTTGATGCCCGCCGACATCACCGGCACGGATGTGCTGGATGAAGACGAGCACGGGCGGCGCGCATTCCGTTTCCAACCGGGACCCATCTTTGCTAATCTGGTGCTGGCAGACGAAATTAACCGCGCTACCCCCAAAACACAATCGGCATTGCTGGAAGCCATGCAAGAGCAGACGGTCACGGTGTCGGAGCATACCTACCCGTTGGAAAGCCCGTTCTTCGTGCTGGCAACTCAAAATCCGCTGGAAATGGAGGGCACGTATCCCCTGCCGGAAGCCCAGCTCGACCGTTTCCTGTTCAAGTTGAATGTCGGGTATCCCTCCCAAACTGAGATGAGTGAAATTTTGGCGCGCACCACCGGCAAAACGACCCCGCAGGCGGATAAAATCATCGAAAAGGAAACCCTGCGGGGAATGCGGCAACTGGCGCGGCAAGTGCCGGTGGCATCGCCGGTGATGGATGCCGTTTCCGCGCTGGTACTCGCGTCACACCCGGAAAATCCCGCCGCCCCCGATATGGTGCGCAAATATGTCCGTTTCGGCGCAAGTCCCCGCGCCGGGCAAGCCATCATCATCGGTGCGAAAGTGCTGGCGCTGATGAACGGGCGCTTCAATGTGGCATTTGCCGACATCGCCGCCATCGCCCCGCACGCCCTGCGCCACCGGCTCATCCTCAATTTTGAGGGCGAAGCGGAGGGCATCACCCCCGATGCCATCATCGCCGAACTGTTGCAATCGGTGCGGCAGACGGTATAATATCCATAGCGAATGACGCGGAGGTGCAACAATGGCAGCAGCCAAAACGCCATCCACGCCAATTCAGGTCACCGAAAACCTTACCTTTGAAGAATTTATTCAAGAATACATGGATGTTCACGCCGAATTGGTAAATGGAAAGGTGCAAATTATGACCCCGGCTTCAAACAGACATCAGGATTTGGTTCGATGGTTTATGTCAGTTTTTAGTTTATTTGTGGAAGGGCGCGGGCTGGGCGTGGTGCGTTCTGCGCCGTTGACGATGCGCATTCCCGGCAAAGACAGCCACGGGCGCGAACCCGATGTGATGTTCGTGTCGCACGCGCGAATGGACATTCTTCAGCCTACATATTTGGCGGAACCCGCCGATTTGGTGATTGAAATTATCTCGCCGGAAAGCGTAGGGCGCGACCGGGGTGAAAAATTTGTGGAATATGAAGCCGCCGGTGTGCGCGAATACTGGCTCATTGACCCCGACCGTGAGCAGGCGGAATTTTATCGTTTGGCGGATGATGGACGGTATCGCCTGCAACCCACCCCCGATGGACGATTTGAATCGCAGGTGATGCCCGGCTTTTGGCTGAAGGTTGAATGGCTGTGGCAAGAGCCGCTCCCCAAAATTCTGGATGTCGCCCGCCGGTTGGCATTAATTTGATGCGCAGACGGTAATATGACCTCTCTTCTTTTCGACGAAACTTTTCTCCGCAAGCTGGAACAACTTTCGCTGATTGCCCGCCGGGTGCGACGCGGGCAATTTCGCGGTGAACAGCGCAGCACCCGCCGCGGACAGTCCATCGAATTCGCGGACTATCGCAATTATGTGCGCGGGGATGACCTCCGCACGCTCGATTGGAACATCTTCGCCCGGCTGGAACGCCCTTTCATCAAATTATTTGAAGAGGAAATTGACCAGACCGTCCACATCCTGCTGGATGCCAGCGGCTCGATGGCGTTTCCCCCCGACGCCGCCGACACCCACAAATGGCACTATGCCCGACGGCTTGCCGCCGCGCTGGGGTACATCGCGCTGGCGAACAACGACCGCCTGCACGTGACGGTGTTGCGCGGGCAGACGCTTTCCCCGTGGGGACCGTACCGCCATCGCCGCCGGGTGCATCAACTGCTGGAATTTCTGGAAAACGCCCCCGCCGACGGTGAAACCGCGCTTTCGGCGGCGTTCATGCAATATGCCCTCCGCTTCAAACGCCCCGGATTGCTTTTCATCATCAGCGATTTTCTCACTCCGGAAGATGTTCAGGCGGGGGTGTCGGCGTTGCAGCAGCGCGGGCATGAGCTGACGGTGCTGCATCTCCTCTCCCCCGCGGAGATTGACCCCGCGCCCGTGGGGGATGTGCAATTGGTGGATGTGGAAACGGGCGGAAAGCAGGATGTGACGCTCAACGCCGCGCTGACCGCGCTGTATCGGCGCGAATTTGAGGCGTGGCAGGGCGAGTTGATGTCATTCTGTCGTCGCCGGCGCATCAACTACGGGCTTATCTCCACCGACCAGCCATTTGAATCGCTATTGTTGCATTATTTCCGTCAACGGGGATGGGCGCGATAGGTAGGGGCTGTTGCAAAGTAAAGTTTAAGGTTGCCGGTTTTCATGATTTCACGCTGCAGGGGCGATTTGCGAGCCGCTCTTACGCATTTTCATCCGGTTTTAACGAAAATCGGTGGCGTTGTAGGGGCACGCTGCAGCGTGCCCCTACATTTCCTGCGCAAAGTATTGTTTGTCAAGCGACTTTGCAACAGCCCTG
>JAJRSQ010000069.1 GCA_024278725.1 Chloroflexota bacterium | reverse complement strand
TTCTTCGATTTCTTTCACCAGCGTCGCCACATCGCGCGCCATTGCGGTGTTGTGCGCTTCGGTGCGCTGTTTCACCAGTTTGATGACCATCTCTTCAGTTTGACGGTGTGCGTCAGTGGCGGCGCGCCGGGTCATCATGAAAAAATAGATGGTCACTGCCAGCACAATCAATTCAACCAGTAGTAGCCAGGGTTGGTACATACGCGCCTCTTCTTCGGTATACGGGTTTTTTGCCATCCTGACTGCTCATCAGCATGCGGAGCATCAATACGGCTTTGGCGTGAATCTGGCTCACCCGCGATTCTGAAATTTCCAAAACCCGTCCAATCTCTTTCATCGTCAATCCATCGTTGTAATATAGCGAGACAATCAATTGTTCCCGCTTCGGCAATTGCTTCAACGCGGTGGCAATACGTTTGATGATTTCCTTTTTGTCCACCAATTCCGCCGGTGTTTTGACGGAATCGTCTTCCAGCAAATCATACAGGTTCGCCTGTTCGCCATCGCTAAAAATAACCGGCTGGTCTAATGAAACGACAACCCACCGCGCATTGCCCAGCCAGCGGTGGTATTCCTGAATGGTGATGCCCATATGCGCGGCAACTTCGCCATCGGTGGGCAGCCGCCCCAGCGATTGGCTCAATTCTCCGAACGCCACTTCGATTTCTTTGGCATGCCGGTACACCGAGCGCGGCAAAATGTCCATCGAGCGGATGGAATCGATGATTTGCCCCTTGATGCGCAGAATGGCGTAGGTTTCAAATTTCACATCATATGACGGGTCGAAACGGTCAACCGCTTCAATCAACCCCACCATGCCATAACTGAGCAAATCATCCGGCTCAAGACTGGGCGGCGGTTTCAGCCCCAAACGCCCGACCACATATTTCACCAGCGGCGCGTATTGCAAAATCAGCGCGTCGCGGGCGGCGTGGTCGTTGTGTTTCTTATATCGTTGCCAAAGTTTTGTCGTTTCATCCATTTTTTATCACATCCGGCGGCTGCCGGTTTTGTGGGATGTTACTCCTGCGGGGCGCTCATTGCGCCGGCGGGCATCGCCGTTGCCGTGCCCAACGGGGGGTGGGACGGTTCATAGACAACGCCATCGTCGGATTCATCGGCGGCGGCATCGTCGGGTTCGTCGCTCTCATCGGCGACGGTTTCCGTTTCCGCTTCCAGCCACAGCATTGATGCCCCCCAGCCCATCACCAGAAATGCGATGAACGCAACGCCGCTGCGCGCCACCGCCACCACGGGGTCTGCCCCGTTGATGAGTCCCAGCGCCAGCAGGCTCAGGAACACTATCAGTGCAATTCGGATTGCCATATTCATGACCCATGCAGATTTTTCATTCGCCATCTTGTTTCTCCCTTTTATCTCCGAAAATTTTATCCGCCAATAATGGTTCGCAAGGCGACGATTTTTCTGAAAAAGTGGCTGATGCCGGTCACCGATTCAGGCGCGACATCGCTCCACAGCCGTTCCGCCAAAGTGTTCAACCCGCCCGCCATCGGTGAAAGGGGGTTCAGCATCACCAGCGGGGTTTGCCGCCGCACGGCGTTGGGGACATTTTTGTCATACGGCAGAATGCCCACCACTTCCACTGTGCGCCCCAAAAACTGTTCCGCCACCGCATTGAGCCGGGTTGCCACGGTTTCCCCTTCGCCCCGTTTGGAAACATTGTTCACCACCAGTTTAATGGTGACGGGCAACTGATAGCCCGCCAGCACCTTCATCAGCGCGTAAGCGTCGGTGACGGCAGTGGGTTCGGGGGTGGTGACCAGCAGCACTTCGCCCGCCGCCAGAATGAACTGCACCACGTTTCTGCCCACGCCCGCGCCGGTGTCAATCAACAGCAAATCCACC
Source organism: Chloroflexota bacterium (assembly GCA_024278725.1). Classification (GTDB taxonomy): domain Bacteria; phylum Chloroflexota; class Anaerolineae; order 4572-78; family 4572-78; genus JANTHQ01. The sequence goes on along the minus strand of JAJRSQ010000069.1, from coordinate 20,919 downwards.
GTGCCATCAAGTGCCACCATCGAGCGCAGCAGCACATCCCGTTGCGCGTCGGGCAGGTCTGCCAAATCGGGCAAGCCGGACGCACCGGGGATGATTTTCAAGCCGTGCGGACCTTCTATCAGAATTTCCGCCAGCGAGCGTTGCCCGGTGATGAGATGCTGAAGATGGTATGGCGGATGGACGCCCATAATCACATCCACATTCGCCGTCCCCAAATCGGCGTCCAACAACGCCACGCGGATGCCCCGACGGGCGAGGGTGAGCGCCAGATTCACCGAAATATTCGTTTTGCCCACGCCCCCTTTGCCGCTGGAGACGGCAATCACTCGGCTTTGGAACTGCGGGGGCGCGAAGGCATCAACGGTGGGCATCGGTTGTATTTTTGGCGTTGCGTTTGCATCTTCAAATCTGTATGACTTTATATTCATCGTGCTTCCTCATCATTTGCGGCGAGCAGATTATCGTCCATTGGTTGCGGCGAGCATACGTCGCCGGGTACTGCGGATTTCATCGGGCACTTCTCCCACCAGCAGGTCAATCACCCGTTCCGCAGAGGCGATTTCGATGTCGTCGGGAACTTTTTGCCCGTTGGTGAGATACGAAAGCGGCGTTTTGGTTTCACACGCCAAACTGTATGCGGGACCGAATGAACTGGTTTCGTCGGTTTTGGTGAAGATAAATCCGTCAATGTGCATCGTGCTGAAGGCGGTAAAAATCTGATGCATGTCCTGATATTGCGTGTTGGCGGCAACCGTCAGATGAACGGTTTTGTTCGGCACGGCGGAGAGGAACGCCGCCACTTCGCTCACTTCATCCTGCGAACGCTGGCTTCTGCCGGGCGTATCAACCAATATCAGGTCGTATTCCGTATTTTTGCTGATAATTTTCTGCAAGTCTTGTGGGGTGTAAACCACCTCCACCGGAATGCCGAGAATATCGCCGAAGGCTTGAAATTGCGGAATTGCCGCCACGCGGAATGTATCGGCGGTGACCATCAACACCCGCGCTTTGTGCTGATGTTTGAAATTCGCGGCTAATTTGGCGATGGTGGTTGTTTTGCCCACCCCGGTGGGACCCACCAGAAACGATACCTGCGGGTTCCCGCGCGTCAGCGCCAGCGGTTGCGGCGCTTTCAACCGGCGTCCCAAATGCCAGTGCAGATGTTCGTTCAGCACATTTTCATTGTCCAGCGCCCAGCGGCTCAACTCATCGGCAACGGTTTGGATGATTTGCTGGGCGAGTTCCACCGCCACACCCTGTTCCAGCAGACGGTTGTACCAGCCGTCTAAACTGGCGATGCGGGGCGGCATCGAATATTGCCCCGGCTGCTGACGCACTGTCTGGGCAAGCTGCTGCGATGAACGGTCTTTTGAAACGCGCGCCAATGCCAACTTCAGGTCTGCCAATTCCCGCCGCATCTTCCGCACATCGTCATTTGCGGCGCGGGTGGGCTGCGGAAAATCGCGCAGGTCTTTGTCCACCGCCGCCGTCACTTCCAGACGGAGCGGTTTGAAAAAGCCCATCAATCCCGGCTGGCGAATTTTGCGCGATTGCAGAATGATGGCATCCGCTCCGAGTTCGGCGCGGATGGCAGTCATCGCCTCCGGCATACTGCTGGCATAAAACTTTTTTACGTGCATAATGCTGCATCCATTGGTGCGATTGTGTATTTTTACGCCGCCGGCACAACCGGCAATTCAATCATCCCTTCGGCATTCACGTTGATGCCGGAGGCAATTTCACTGTAAGAAAGTACCGCCAAATTCGGCAACGACCGCTCGATGAAACGTCGGAAAGCGAAGCGCACGGTGGCGGAACAGAGCAAAACGGGCTGATACCCTTTCTGCGCCAGCGATTCCATTTCGGCGGCGGTCACTTCCATCAATCGCTGCGCCACCGACGGGTCAATATTGAGGTACAATCCCTGGCTCATATCGCCCATCGCTTCGGTGAGGATGCGCTCAACGCGCGGGCTGAGGGTGACCACGTGCAAAACGCCATCCGCCGAGCGGTGCTGGTTGGAAATTGAACGCGCCAGCGCGCGGCGCGCGGCTTCGCTGAGCAGCGCGGGGTCTTTCACCGAGTGAGCCAGCGCGCCCACCGTCTCCAAAATGGTGACCAAATCGCGGATGGAGACTCGCTCGCGGAGCAGGTTCTTCAGCACTTCCTGCACATCACTCAATGAGAGTTGGTTCGGAATCAGGTCGTCAATCAAGGCGGGATAAGCTTCCTTCAGATTATCGAGCAGGTCTTTGGTGTCCTGCCGGGTCAGAATTTCGGGGGCGTGGTTTTTCACCACTTCCGTCAGATGCGTCGCCAGCACAGAGGCGGGGTCAACCACCGTGTAGCCGATGGTCTCCGCGCGTTCTTTCTGGGTGGCGTCAATCCAAGTGGCGGGCAAGCCGAAAGCCGGCTCGGAGGTGGGTGTGCCCGGCACTTCTTCGGCGACGGGACCGGCGGGCATTGCCAAGTAATGCCCCATCATCAGGTTGCCGCGCGCAATTTCTTCCCCGCGCAATTTGATGGCGTATGAGTTGGGCGGCAATTGCAAATTATCGCGGATGCGGATTTTCGGAACCACAAATCCCATTTCCAGCGCAATTTGGCGGCGAATCATCGTGATGCGATTGAGCAGGCTGCTGTTCGCGCCACCTTCCACCAGCGGTATCAGCCCATAGCCGATTTCAACTTCCAGCGCGTCCACCTGCAACAATTCGGTGACGGTTTCCTGTTCCAGCGCGGGGGGTGCGGTTTCCTCTTCCGCCTCTGCCAACGCATCCTGTGCCGCTTCATCGCCGTGTTTCCGGTTCACATAAAAACTGATGCCCCCCATCGCGGCGCTTATCAGCAGGAAGGGCACTTTGGGCAGTCCGGGAACCATCGCGAAGCCAATTAACATCACCGAAACAATCATCAGCGCGCGGGGATTGTTGGTAATCTGGGTGACGACATCCGTCCCCATATTTTCTTCGGCGGCGGTGCGGGTGACGATGATGCCGGTGGCGGTGCTGATGAGCAATGCGGGTATCTGCGAAACCAGCCCGTCGCCCACGGTGAGCAGGGTGTAGGTCTGCAACGCTTCCATCAGGCTCATCCCGTGCTGCAACGCCCCGATGGCGAAGCCGCCGATGATGTTCACCAGCACGATGATGATGCCGGCAATGGCATCCCCTTTGACGAATTTACTCGCCCCGTCCATTGCGCCGTAGAAATCCGCTTCATTTTCAATCACCCGGCGGCGTTTTCGCGCTTGGTCTTCGGTGATGAGTCCGGCGTTCAGGTCGGCGTCAATGCTCATCTGCTTGCCGGGCATAGCGTCCAACGTGAAGCGGGCGGATACTTCTGCGACCCGCCCCGCGCCATTGGTGATGACGATGAATTGAATGACCATCAAAATGAGAAAAACCACAATCCCGACGATATAATTGCCGCCAACCACAAAATTCCCAAAGGCGGTGATGACCTTTCCGGCGTTGGCATACAGCAGGATAAGCCGGGTGGATGAAATGTTCAGGCTCAGGCGGTACAACGTCAGAATGAGCAGCAGCGACGGGAAAACGGAAAATTCGAGGGGTTCACGGATGTACAGCGACACCAGCACGATGGTCACGGCGATGGAGATATTCAGCGCCAGCAGCACATCGAGCATCGCGGGCGGCACGGGAATGACCATCATCGCCACAATGGCAATGACCGCCACGGCTAACAGCACATCGCTCCCGATGAGTTTCCGCCAAGTGAACCCGGTTGTTTTTGTTCCGGCATTTACCGTCATACTGTTCTCTCCGATGGGTTACGCATCTACCATGCGCGGGTTTTTTCCTTCAACCGATAGACGAAAGCCAGCACTTCCGCGACCGCCCCGTACAATTCACCGGGGATTTCCTCCCCGATTTCTACGGAACTGAATAAGCTCCGCGCCAAAGGTTTGTTTTCCACCGTGGGCACGTTGTGCTCTTTGGCTTTCTCTTTGATGCGCTGCGCCACCAGCCGCTGCCCTTTGGCAACCACTTGCGGCGCGTGCATTTTGGCTTTATCGTATTTCAACGCAATGGCAAAATGCGTCGGGTTGGTGATGACCACATCCGCCGTGGGAACCGCGGTCATCATCCGGTTCATTGCCATTTGACGCTGACGGGAACGGATGCGGGCTTTCAGTTGCGGGTTTTCGTACTGCTTCATCTCTTCCCGCACTTCCTGCTTCGACATTTTCAGGCTTTTTTCAAACTCATATCGCTGATACAGAAAATCGGCGGCGGCGATAATCAGCATCACCATGCCCACCCGCATCCCCGCGTCGAGCGCAATGCCGAGCAATGCCGCCACCGATGCGCTCACATTCATCCTTGGGGCGGCGATGAGCACCATCATATTTTTTTTCAGCGCGCCGTAAACCACAAACCCGACGATGGCGATTTTTATCATGGATTTGAACAAATCCACCACCCCGCGCAACGAAACAAAACGTTTCGCGCCACTGATGGGATTGATGCGCTGAAAATCGGGCTTCAACGCTTCGGCGGAAAAGAGAAACCCCACTTGCCCGACGTTGGCAACGATGCCGACCACCACTATCACCGCCACCAGCGGGGCGATGATGCGCAAAATCGCCAAACTCAGCCCTATCGAGCCGGAAGAGACGGTGGCGAGGGTGAAATCCACCGTGCCGAGCGTGCCGAGGCTGGAAAAACTGCGTGTCATCAACGCTTCATACATTTTCGCCGAACCGGGTCCCATTGCTTTGAGTACCCAGAAACTGCTCAACAGTATCAATGCCGTGTTGATTTCCATACTTTTGGCAACCTGCCCTTTTTTGCGGGCGTCTTGCCTTCGTCGTGGAGTCGGGGCTTCAGTCTTGTCGCCAGCCATAATGCCGAAAATTTCTCCTGTCTAATCGCCGTTTATTGAAAACCGAGCGCAATCACGTTCCCGATGGTGGTGGATAAATAATCTCGCACCATCGGCAGGGTCACAGTCAGGGTGAATGCCAGCACCAGCAACCCCAAACCGATTTTCAGGGGCAGGCTGAGGAAAAAGATTTGCACCTGCGGCACGGCGCGGGCAATCAACCCCAGCCCCACATCGGTGAGCAGTAACACGCCCACCACCGGAAAAGCGATTTGCACCGCCGCCACAAACGCTTGCGACGTGAGGGCAATCAGCCGGTCGTTGACGGATGCGCTGAATACGAAGGTTCCGACCGGGATAACCTGAAAGGTGCGCTGGAGCGCCAGCAGCAACCAGTGATGCCCGTCAATTGCCAGAAACAGCCCGGCGACCAAAAACGAATAGAACTGGTCGAGCGCGGCGCTGGAAGCATCGAAAATTGGATTGTACAATGTTGACGCGCGAAAGCCGACCTGCAAACCCATCATCGCCGCCCCCATGCTCACCGCCACAAAAACCAGATTGCTCGCAAAACCAATCAGTGTGCCAACCAGCACCTCCTGCGCAATGCTCAGCACAAAGGGTCCCAATTGGGTGGCAACCGGCGCGAGCGCGGATTGGGTGCTGACGGGGAGCAATATCAGCGCGAGAATGCCTGAAAAGCCGATTTTGGCAACGTTGGGGATGTTCCGCCCACTGAAAATGGGCGCGGTCATCAGCACCGCCAAAATACGGACGAACATCAGAAATATGTGGGTCAGATACGCTGCGGAAATTGCCATAAATTACGTTTCAGAATTTTGATTTCACCGTCAAAGCGGTTACTATTAATATCAGCCTGAATTGTGAAGCGGATTTTTCGACGCCCATCAACGTTGGTTCCCCAACTTTGACATCTATATTTATAACATAGGGCGGGGTTGACGTCAGTAAACTTCGTGTGAAGGCAAAGTAAAATTGGCGTAAAGACCGCTAAAGTTTCCCTCAAACGTGCCGAAAATAGCCTGAAAGATTGTTTGTGAATTCAATCTCCCCATAGAGGACTGTTATGCTCAGACTTCCAATTGACGCGCTGGAACCGGGAATGGTATTGGCGAAGCCGGTCATTGACCCACGCGGCAGTGTGCTGCTCCGGCAGGGTGTCACGCTCACCGATGAATACATCAATAAAATAAAACAGCGTGGTTTCGCCAGCATTTTCATCAGCGACGGCGATACCGACGATGTGATTGTGGAAGATATGCTCTCTGACCGCACCCGACGCACAACGCAGGCGGCGCTGGCGCGGGTGTTCGATTTTGTACGGGGGTTGACCAAAAACTTCGTCAACGAACCCGTCGAAACGGTCATTGCCGTTCTGAAAGATAATGACATTGTGAATGCGTTGCGGGGATACAGCGGCTTTGAAAAACTGGAAGCGCGGGTCACAGCTATTCTGGATGAACTCGCGGGGATTGATATGCTGGAGGGCATCGGACAGATTCGCAGCCACAACGATATTATCCTGGGGCACTCCATCGACACGGCGGTGGTGGGGTTGATGATTGGCAAACGCCTGCACCTGCCCGTCGCCGATTTGCGCCGTTTGGGAACCGGCTGTTTGTTACACGACATCGGCAAGATTTTCGTGAACCCAAAAGTACTTTCCAGCCGCGTGGACGACCCCGACCTGCTCACCCCCGCCGTTTTGCGCCGTCTGCGCGAACATCCCCGCTTCGGGTACGAACTCCTCCGCTCCCGAAACCCCGACGCGGTCATCGCCAACCATGTGGCGCTGGAACACCACGAGCGGCAGGACGGGCGCGGCTATCCCCGCCGATTGTACGGCACAAACACCGTCGATCGCCCCCGCTTCGACCGCCAGAACATCCAGCTCATCGCCGAAATTTCCACCATCGCCGATGTGTACGACACCCTCAGCACCGAGCGCCCCGGACAACCCGCCCTCACCCCGACACAGGTCATCACCACCATCCGGCAACTATCGGGCACATTCCTCAACGCCGAAATTGTGAACATCTTCCTGAAGCTGGTTCCCGTGCTGCCCACCGGCATCAGCGTGGTGGTGCGCACCGGACGGTATGTGGGCTACCGGGGCGTGGTGGTTCACGCCAACCGCAAACAACCGGAACACCCTGTCATCCGGCTGCTGTACAACCCCAATCATGACCGGATTGTGCCCATCGAAATAGATTTATCGCGCGATAAAACCACCACTGTGGAGGCAATTCTGCACCAATGAGCGACCACATCAATTGCCCGGCATGTCAAAGCCCGTTGCCGCCCGATGCACGTTTCTGCCCCATGTGCGGCACGGCATTATTCGAGATTGAAACGCGCACCGGCTCAATGCCCCCCACCGAATGGGTGGGCGAGCGGCGGCAGGTCTCCATCCTGTTCGCCGACCTCGGCTCATTCACCGCTGCCAGCGAAAAAGCCGACCCCGAAGACGTGATTGATATGCTCAACACCGTTTTCACCCGCTTGATGGTGGAATGCGAAAAGGAAGGGGGCTATCTGGACAAAACCGTCGGCGATGAAATGATGGTGCTGTTCGGCGCGCCCAAAGCACATGAAGACGACCCCGCCCGCGCGGTGCGCGCCGCGCTGGCAATGCAGCAGGAAATGAACAACCTCGCGGGATTTATGCGCCGCAAAGTCGGCAATATCTGCGACATCAACATCGGCATCAACACCGGCTCGGTGGTGTGGGGGGGATTGGGACCCAGCGGACATACCGCGCTCACCGTCATCGGCGACGCGGTCAACCTCGCCGCCCGGCTGGAAGATTACGCCGACGGCGGGCGAATTGTGGTCTCGGAAGCCGTGTATCATCGCACCAATGATTTGTTTGAATATGAAGTGCTCGACCCGATTGCCGTGAAGGGGAAAAGCGGGCTTATTCCCATCTATTCCCCCCTACGCCTCAAGCACAAAGCCTCAAAAACGCAGGAAAATATCATCCGCGATGTCCCGTTCATCGGGCGGGAAATGGAACTGGACTTGCTGCACGCCTATTGGTCGCGCGCGGGAGCGGGCTATCCGCAAATTGTGTTGCTCAAAGGGGAAGCAGGGCTGGGAAAAACGCGGCTGGTCAATGAATTTGTGAACGGGGTGAATAAATACAGTCACGCCAAACACCCCGTTATTTTGAATGCCCACCATGCGGGGAGCGGTCATGGCGCGTATCACCCGCTGGCAGACATCACCGCGCAGTATTTCGGGCTGGTGGAAAACGATACCGATGTCATCCGGCGGCGAAAAATCGAGGACAGAATCTCCGTTTTAGGGATTGTCAGCAACAAATTCATCCCGCTGATGGGGTATCTGCTGGGCTGGTATCGCAATTTGAAAGACCGCGCCACTGACCCTGAAACCCGTCGCAATCTGGAATATCTGCAAATTGCCGCCATCGATGCCGCCGTTGACCTTTTTTACAAGCAGGCGTCGCGCCGCCCCACCCTCATCATCATTGACGATTTGCAGGGCGCGGACGACCAAATCATCGAATGGCTGAATCGCATCATCATCACCAGCCAGATGATTCGGCAGCAGCAGGGCGGCTTCCACCTGATGATTCTGGCGCTTTCGCGCCCGCGCTTCGACGCCCCGCTGAACAATGTTGAAATCAAAAATGTGATTGAATTGACCCCCTTCACCGACGACGAGCGGCGGGAGATGATTCAGCGCATTTTGCCCGGCGAAGGCTTGCCCGCCAGACTCATCACCCGGCTGGCAAAAGAATCGGAGGGCAATCCCTATTATCTGCTGGAAGTTGCCCGCGAATTGGTGCAATCCGGGCAGTTGATTCGCACCAGCGGGCGCTGGGAACTCACCCGCACAGTGGAGCAGATTGATGTCCCGCACAGCATCGAAGGGCTGGTGCTGGCGAAGCTCGACACGCTCACCCCCACCGACCGGCGCGTGTTGCAGCACGCCTCGGTCATCGGCATGTCTTTCTCGGAAACGCTGCTCGAAAAAATTACGCCGATAGACCAATTGAAAGATTCCCTGCACAATTTACTGCAGCGCGGCTTAATCAAAGAGACGGTGACCACCCCCGAAGGGCGCACTTTCTCGTTCACCCAAGCCGTGGTGCGGGAAGTGACCTACAACAGCATTTTGCGGAAAACCCGCCGCGAACTTCACGAGCTGATTGCCGATATTTCCAGCGCCGACCGCGCCACCCCTTCCCGGAATATCGAGGTGCTGGCTCAGGATTACGCCACGCGCGGGCAGGATGAAAAGATGATCGCCTACAATTGGCTCGCGGGGCGGCACGCGCTGGAAAAATTCAATTTCGATGTCGCGTTCCACCATCTGCAAATGGCGTGGGACGCGCTGATTGAAATGCCCAACCCCAACCCGGAAATTTACAAAAATCTGGCGGATAGTTTGGGCGACGCCAGCACCTTCACCAGTCATTTCACGCAAGCCGCCACCTGTTACCAAACGGCATGGAGCTTGCTGCAAAACGACCCGGAACGACAGGCGACGCTCCATTACAAAATCGGGCGGCTGCGTCTGTTTCAGGGAGACACCGCCGCCGCGCTGGAAGACTATATGCAGGCGCTCCAACTCACCGCCGAGCACCCTTTTCCGCAATTGCGGGCGCAAATTGAAGCGGAGATTCGGTTGTTGTATGATTTGGGGTAACGGCGCGGTTAACGCACCATATTGGGCATCAATTCCATAAGTTGCACGGTGAAACGCATCATCTGCTGTAACATCCACGGACCCGCCAACAGCAGAACCAAGCCAATCCCGATGATTTTCGGCACGAAAGTGAGCGTCTGTTCGTTGATTTGCGTCATCGCCTGAAACAGGCTCACAATCAACCCGATGAGCAGACTGATGCCCAGCATCGGCGCGGCAATGAGCAACGCCAGCAGTAAAGCATCATGTCCGAGTGTCGCTAAAAAAGTTTCAGTCATAATTCCCCCTCGCCGCTACGAGCCGAAACTGGTCACCAGCGAGCGAATCACCAAATGCCACCCGTCAACCATCACAAACAGCAGCAACTTAAAAGGCATGGAAAGCAACGATGGCGGGAGCATAATCATCCCCATCGCCATCAGCGCGCTGGCAATGACAATATCCAGCACCAAAAACGGAATAAATATCAGCACGCCCATCTGAAACGCGGTTTTCAATTCGCTGATGACAAATGCCGGAATGAGCACATAGGTCGGAATATCATCCTGCGTTTTCGGGCGGGGCATGTCCGCCATTTCGACAAATAACGCCAAATCGCGCTCGCGGGTTTGCCGGAACAAAAATTCGCGCACCGGCGCAATCCCGCGCTCATAAGCCATCTGCTGGTCAATTTGATTGTTCAGATAGGGTTGCACGGCATCATTGTTGATTTGATTCCACGTCGGCGCCATCACAAAAAAGGTCAAAAAGAGAGACAGCCCGATGAGTACCTGATTGGGGGGGATTTGCGGCAACGCCAGCGCGCTCCGCACAAATGACAGCACAATGACAATGCGCGTGAACGCCGTCACCAGTATCAACAGCGCGGGGGCGAGGCTCAACACCGTGAGCAGCAACATCACCTGCAAGCCACTGCTCACCGTTTGCGGGTCGGAAGTGCTGAGTTGCCCCAAATCGGTGGGAATGGCGATGGTATCGGCGGTTTGACCGGCGCACCCGGTGGCGGTCAGCGCGAAAATCGCCAGCAATGCGAACACCAACAGTTGTTTTTTGCGACGAGTCATCATTCCACCTCCATCACATCCCGCATTTCCTGCACATTGTGGCGCAACGAAGAGAGCGTGGCTTGCCATGCGTCCGTCGGGACAGGTGTCTCAACGGGGGCGGCAGTCCGGGTCAGTGCGGCTTCAAACGATGCCGGTTCATCGGCGGCGATAAGGTCTTCGTCCGGCAAAGGAATGTGCGCATCCGCCAGTTCGGTGAGGAGGGCAATATTTTGCTCGGTTGAACCGAGCAGCAATGTTTTTTCCCCCACCACAATCAAATGGAGCGAGCGTCCGGGCGCCAGCCCGATGGTTTCCAGCACCTGAATTGTTGCGCCGCCCGTTTTGACGGGGTTTTTAAACTGTTGCAGCCAGCGCAATCCGAGCAGCAACCCGTACACCAGCGCGATGACGATTGCCAGCTTCACCGCCATATCAATCCCTATCTGCAAAAATGAACGGTTATCCGCTTCCAGCGCGGCGACATTCGGGTCAAGGGTGGATTGATAATCGGGCAAAAAGCTGTCACTCGGCGCGGCGGCATCATCGGCGGGTATTTCGGCGACCGCAGTGGGCGTCGGGGTGGGGACGGGGGGAACCAGTGCAGATTGCCCGAAGAGGACTACCACGGCGAACAGCACAAACATTCCCAGCCACAGCCACACCGATTTGCCGGGCTTTTTTTCCTTCTGTTTCCAAAAATCCGGAAATCCGGTCATAATTTCTCCCTATTGCATCGAATGGACACGCTGAGCCGCCGGCACAACATCGGTGATGCGCACCCCGAAGCGGTCATCAATGACCACCACTTCCCCACGGGCGATGAGCCGGTCGTTGATGAGCACGTCCACGGGTTCGCCCGCCAGCTTGTCCAATTCCACCACCGAGCCGGGACCGAGTTTCAGGATTTCCTCAATGCTCATCCGGGTGCGCCCCAATTCCACCGTGACCCGCAGATTCACCCCCAGCAACAAATCCAGATTTCCGCCATCGACACCGTTATTCGCCGCCGGCTGAAGCGGGGCGAACTGCGCCGGACGCGCCGTCACGCCGCTTGATTGGGGCGCGGGCGAAGGCGCGGGTGCGGGCGACACGGTGGCGGGTGAAATGGGCTGCGCCCCTGTGATTTTGCTCAACTCTTCAGGGGTGATTTGCGTCGCCACCGGGGAGGGCGCGGGGGTTGACGGCGCAGCGCCGCCGCCCGTCTGTTCCGCCAGCAGGCGATTGATGTCGTCTTGCGACAACGGGGCATCATCCCCGCCCCCGGTTTCAGCCGCGGGAGGTTCGGGGGTTGGACTTTGGGCGCTATCGCCGCCAACAATGTTTTCCAGTTCTTCCGGTGAAATCGAGAGATCATCCATTATGTTTTGCCTCCAAGACATCGACAATTTGCACCGCCAGTTGGCGTCCAATTGTGCCGGGTTGTCCGTTGTATCGTTTATCTGTGCCAATCATAACCGGCAGGGGGCGATGCACGTGGGTATCCAACACCAGAACATCTCCCGTTTGCAACTGTAAAATATCTTCAAAATTCACATCCGCTTCGCCCAGAAGGGTGCGCACATCCACCGAAACCCGTTTGAGATGCGCCATCAGGCTATCGGCGTAAATGTCCGATTCGCGCGTTTCACCGGCAACCCATGTATGCGGGCTGAGTTCGCTGACGATGGGCTTGAGGACGGAATACGGAATGCAGATGCTCATCATGCCGGTATTGTCGCGGATGCGCATTTCAAAACCGATGAAGACCGCCGCATCAGAGGGGAGCGCGACCTGCGCAAATTCCGGGTTCAGCGTGGTTTCCACCGTTTTCACCGTCACGGAAAGGACGTTGCGCCACGCTTCCTGAATCGCTTCGGCGATGTAATTGATCACACTTTCCAGCAATTGCTGGTCAATATCGGTGATTTCATGCTCATCGGAGATGGGCTGTCCCAAGCCGCCCATCAGCCGGTCAATCACAATGGATGCCGTATCGGTGTCGAAAGCCAGCATCACCCGCCCCGGCAATGGCTCGTACCGGAAAACCGTCGTGGGCGACGGGGACGGGATATTCTGCAAAAAATCGACAAAACTCCCCTGTTCCACATGCACCAACGACACGGCGATGGTTGCCCGCAAGAACGCGGAAAGGGAAGAGGTGAGCCGCCGCGCGAAATTCTCATGAATCATTTGCAGGGTACGAATCTGCTCTTTTGAGAATTTATCGGGAGAGCGAAAATCGTAAGTTTTTGCCGTCCCCATAAACCCGTCAACTTCAGCCGCGGGAAGGGGACCGCCATCGGAGGGTAAAATGGCGAGCAGCGCATCGATTTCTTTTTGTGAAAGTGTTTTTTCTTGCGACATAGTCGGTGATATGGTTTGACAGGCTATCGGTTATTGAACTAAAAAGTCGGTAAAATACACATTCATGATGGCATCATAGCCGAAAAGTTTGTTGATGGCTTGAGTAATTTCCTGCCGTAATTGGTCTTTGCCTTCAATGGTCGAAATTTCATCGTAGGTTTTGCTGGAAAGGACGGTCATCACCGCGTCATCAATTTTAGGGCGCAGAAGGTCGATTTTGGCTTTGAATTCATCTTCCGCCAGCGTTCTTTCTTCCGGCAGCATCGTCGCGTAACCGGTGATGCTGGGCCAGAATTCCAACACGATGGTCGTCTGGAGATACCGCAAACCGCCCGGTTCCGCCAAATTGACCACTTTTGTGTCCAGATTGTAGATGATTCCCTGCAACGGCTGGGAGGGATCCAAATAGCTCGCCAGCGGCACGCCGCCGGGACCGACCATCCCCGGCTGCGGAGTTGCCCCCGCCAACGGGATTCCCGGCTCCGGGGTGGGGGTCGGGGTGGGGGTGGGGGTGGGGTCGGTGTAATCCACGCGAATGTAAAACGGTTTCCACATGGTGTCGGGCGCAAGCAGCACATAGCCGATAAGTCCCAGCAACACCACACTGACTAGGGTCGGAATAAGGACTTTGGGGTTAAGGAAGCCTTTGATTTTGTCCATTTGTTCATCCTTTCATACATATCCGGGCGGAATTATTGCCCATTATCGGGCGCAACGGGCTGTTCCGGCGGAAGCGCTGCCGGGGTGGGGGTAGCGAGCGCCTCGTTAATCGGCGGGAGGTCGATACCGCCCACCGAAAACTGACGCGAGCCGCTGGGATACACAATCACCAAATCGGCGCGGCGGTTACGATGGCGGCTTTCGCGGTCAACATTGGGAACGAGCGGGTTGTATTCGCCATTGCCCGCCGCCATAAGCCGGTTGGGCGCAATGCCCCCCTCTTCGGCTAAATAGCGCACAATTGCCACCGACCGCGCCACGGATAAATCCCAGTTGGTGGGGTAGATGGGGTTGTTGGTGGGAATGTCGTCGGTATTGCCCTCCACCCGAATGTGGGCATCGGAATTTCGTAAAAAATCGGCGACTTTATCGAGTACGGGTTTGGCTTCAGGCAAAAGTTTTGCGCTCCCCGGGTTGAACGCCAGCTCGTTTGACAGGCTGATGATCATCCCTTCCAGCGTCATGCTGACATCAATTTCGCCACCGATGTTGAGCTGCTTCGCCAGCACCGTCATTTCCGTGCTCACCCGGACGAAATCGCGCTGGCGGGGCGGCAGCATTTTCGGGAAAATCGGCGCGGCAGACACGGACGGGCTGGAGGTTGACCCCTCATTGCTGATGAGGGCGGTGGATGATTGCAGCCCGATGCTGTTGAACGCCTGCCGCAATGAGGCGGCAACGGCGGCAAAATTTTTCAGGTCGGTATTCGCCATGGCGTACAGCACCATGAAAAACACCAGCAACAGCGACATCATATCCGCCCAACTCACCACCCATGCTTCCATCGTCGGGCAATCTTCGCACTTTTTCTTCTTCGCCACAGCAATCGCCCCCTTTTACTCGCCGCCGCTTTCATCGCCCCCGCGCAGTTTGGGCGGCAGGAATGATTCCAGTTTTTCCCGCACGATACGCGGGTTTTCACCGGCTTGAATGGCTAAAATGCCCTCTACGATGATTTCACGGGTGACCATTTCGTCTTTATTCTTTTGTTTGAGCTTGTTTGCCAACGGGGCGTAAAAAAAGTTTGATAAAACAACGCCGTACAGGGTGGTCAGAAACGCGACCGCCACGGAGGGACCCAGGGCAGATGCGTCGGCGAGGTTGCCCAACACGCCGACCAGCCCGGTGACCGTCCCCAACATACCCATCGCCGGGCTAACCGAACCGAGCATCTCAATCACGCCCGCGCCGTTTTTGTGCCGCCGCTCCATCAAATCATTGTCAATTTCCATGATTTCGCGGACAACGGCGGGGTCAACGCCGTCTACCACCAGCATAATCCCCTTTTTGACAAAATCATTATCAATATTGCCAATTTGCTCTTCCAGCGAGAGCAACCCTTCGCGGCGCGCCTGGTCTGCCAATTCGACAAAGCGGTCAATTTCGGCTTTGGGATTGGTGGTCAAGCCTTTGAAGGTTTGTCCGATGTAGCCGGGAATTGAAGTGACCAACTCCATCGGATGCGCCAAAAAAATTACCCCAAACGCACCAAGCACCACCAACACCAATGAAGGCAGGTTGACGAGATTGGCGGGATTGTCGCCATTCATGAACATGGAGGCAAAATACGCACCGAACGCAATAACAAATCCTAGAATCGTTGCTAAATCCATCGGTTATTCTTCTCCTGCGTTTCTTTCAACCACGTGTGGCAGTTGTCCATATGATTGCCGCCGAAATGCGACGATTGCACTCACAATATCGGCGGCGGATTCCGTCACCACGACTTTCACGCCGGTGGTCAGTGATATTACCGTGTCGGGGGTTTCTTCTATGAACTGGATTAAATCGGGGTTAATCCAGAACTGGCTGTTATTCAAACGTGTCACACGTATCATAAATTTCTCCATGTGAAAACGCATCGCAAACGCACGCTGCGGTTCAACCGTCACTATATCATTGCTTGCGGGGGTTGTCAGTAAAATAGGCGTGAAAAGGGCATAAAGTTTGCGTAAACAGTGGAGATTATCATTCCATTGTCGGATATAATTCCGAAAACTTTAGCGAATTTCAGAGTCTTTACGCAAAAATTACTTATACTTCACGTCTTCTTTACTGACACACTCGCCCGCACATGTTATATTTTTGAATGTAACATGCTGTGGCGCAGTCTATTTTCAGTTGCACATCACGAGGACAAATGAAAGTTACGGGCAATCAACCCCCACAAAAACCGACATCCGCAACGGCGGCGAACAATGCCCCGAAGCCCGCGCCGACCGGCACGCCGCCGCGTCCGGGCGCAGCCAACTTCTCGCAGGCGTTGGCGCAGGCGCAACGCCCGGCGATGCGCACGCCGGTGCTGCCGCCCGTGAGCCGCTGGAACAGACTGGGGTTTTTGGCAACCTCAAATATGCCTAGCATGCGTTTCCCGTTCACCCGCTCGCAGATGACAACGGCGGCGAGCGCCGCGCCGGTTCCCGCCAGCCGGTTCACCTTTGGCGCGCAGAACATCACCATTTTGTCCAACACGGCTCCCGCGGCGGTCAAAGCCGCGCCAGCCACCCAAATCGACGCCGAGCTGTCGTCGCACCCCCTTTCCCTGATTGATTACCCGCACCCGCCGGGCGATAACGGGCGCGGCATCCATTGGATACCCACCCTCAGCCAATCGAAAGAGACGGTGGACACCTATGTGGAAAAAGCGGTGGCGATGGGGATGAAATGGGTGGTTTTTTTGAATGAAGGGGCAAACATCGGCGCGAATGATTATCTGGTGAAGAAGCTCACCGAGGCGGGCATCGAGCCGGTGATGCGCATTTACACGTCCGGCGTCACCCCCATTTCCGGCGATATAAAATCGATGGTGCGGCATTACACGGATATGGGCGTGAATTATTTTCAGATTTACAACGAACCCAATTTGCGGGTTGAAACGGGCGGCAAGCCCGCCGATGTGACGGAATATGTGAAGTTGTGGAGCGACGTCGCCCAACAGGTGATTGATGGCGGCGGGTATCCCGGTTTCGGCGCGCTCAGTCCGCAGGGGGAAATGGATGACCGCGAATTTCTGAAACAGGCGCTCCGGGAACTCAAACGGACGGGAAAATTGAATCTGCTGGATAAGGGCTGGCTGGCGATGCACAATTATACCGGACCCCGTCCCCTCAACGACCCCGACGGATTTTTGCGCTTCCGGCAGTACAACGACATCCTCACCGGCGAGTTGGGACGCCCCATCCCCATCATCGGCACGGAGGGGGGGACGCACGTCAGCCCGCTGGTGTCCACCGAACAGCAAATCAATATGATGACCGGCGCATATAAATATATGGCGCGCCGCGAACCCTATAATTTCGTTTACACGTATTGGATTATTGCCAACGGCGACGACCCCGCATGGGCGGAACACGCGCTATTTAAAGAGGACGGCGCGACGCCGCTGGCGCAGGCATTACTTCAGATGGCAGCAGGAGAATCAACATGAGTGGCGTATTCAGCACCTTTAGAACCACGGCTTCGGCACTGACCGCCCAACGGTTGCGCATGGATGTTATCTCGAACAACATCGCCAATGCGGAAACCACCCGCACGGAGAACGGCGGACCCTACCGCCGCCAGCAGGTTGTTTTCGCCGCGAAAGGCAACCGGCAGAGTTTCGCCGCGCAACTGGCAACCGCTTCGATGCGCAGTCGCGCCATCGACAGCCCCGGCAGCGGCGTGGAGGTGTCAAAAATCATCACCGACGATACGCCGGGCAACAAAGTGTACGACCCCACCCACCCCGATGCGGACGCGGACGGCTTTGTGGAATATCCCAATGTGGATGTGACCACGGAGATGACCGATATGCTCTCGGCGACGCGGTCATATGAAGCCAACGTCACCATTTTTAACGCCCTCAAAAGTATGGCGCTGAAGGCGATTGAATTGGGCAGCAAATAGGTATCATTTGGCGGTAGATTATCGGCATTAAAAATTCAGGTAATGATACAGAAGTGAGTGATACGTCATTGCGAGGGCGTAGCCCGAAGCAATCCCCGCTATCGGGGCGCGGAGATTGCCTCGCCTTCGGCTCGCAATGACAGTTGCCGTCACTTACGATTGAGCCATTACCAAAATTCAGAGGCAAAGAGGAAACGCATATGTCCGGTGGAATTACACCCATTACCCAAATTACATCCGTAACCCGGTCGCAGGCGGGGAAAACCGGCGGCAACGTCGGTTCCATCACCAAAGATTTCGGCAAAGTGCTGGGAAGTGCGATTGACAATCTGGCGGAAAAAGAAAATACCGCCAACAATGCCATCGCCAAACTTGCCGCCGGAGAAGACGTTGACCTGCATCAGGTGATGCTTTCCATGCAAGAAGCGGACATCGCCTTTCAAATTGCTTTGCAGACGCGCAATAAACTGGTGGACGCATATCAGGAAATCATGCGGATGCAGGTTTAGTGTTGTCGCAACATCATTTTAGGTGTCCAGCGGAGAACGTATGAGTCAGTCCCTCGTACCATTTAAACAAGAAGCCCTTGCCAACGCATGGAACAAGATGAACACCGCCCAGAAAGTCGGGTTGGGAACGCTTGTGATTGCGGCATTGACGGCGATTATATTTTTTGTAGCTTGGGCGCAAACGCCGGAATACGTCGCCGCCTTCACCGATGTGGACACAAAAGACGGCGCGAGCATCATTTCCTATTTAAAGGAACAGAACATCCCCTATCAGGTGACTGAAAATTCCGGCGGCGTCACCATCCGCGTCCCGGCGACGCAGGTGCATGAAGTGCGGCTGTCGCTTGCGGCGCAGGGGCTGCCCGGCAAAGGGACGGTGGGCTTCGAGCTGTTTGACACCACAAATCTGGGGTTGACCGATTTCACCCAGCAGGTCAACTATCAGCGGGCGCTGGAAGGCGAACTCGCCCGCACCATCAGCAGTTTGAAGGTGGTGCGCGCCGCGCGGGTACACATCGTCATCCCCAAACCGACTCTGTTCAGTCAAGACGAAAAACCGACCACCGCCTCGATAATGGTGGATGTGGAAACCGGACAGCAACTCGCCAAAGAACAGGTCAAGGCGATAAGCCATCTGGTGTCCAGTGCGGTGGAAGGGTTGACGCCGGATAATCTTACCATTGTGGATATGAACGGCAATGTGCTGTCGGATGGCAACGGCAATTCCGGTTTAGCGGATGCGGTGGCGCTCAGCAGCTCGCAAATTGATACCCAGCGGCAGGTGGAAAAAACGCTGGAATATCGCATCAAATCTATGTTGGAGAACGTGCTGGGTCCCGACCAAGCCGTGGTGCGCGTCGCCGCCGAGATGAATTGGGACCAGGTTCACACGGAAAGTGAAAATTACGTCCCCGCCGACCAGGGGAGCGTGGTGCGCAGTTCGCGCCAAATCACCGAATCCGCCGCGGGCACGGATGGCTCAACCGGCGGCGTTCCGGGCGCGTCGAGCAACATTCCCGGCGCGGCGCCCTCGTATCAGACCACCGTCACCGGCACCAACGGCAGTTCGTACCAGCGCACCGATGTCACCACCAACTTTGAAGTTTCCCGCTCCACCTCCGTGGTGGAATCCGCCACCGGACAAATTAAACGCCTCTCGGTCTCGGTGCTGGTCAACAACATCACCGATACCACTGTCATCAGCGCCATTCAATCCGCCACCATTGCCGCCGCAGGGATAGATACCGCTCGCGGCGATGAATTGACCGTCAACAGTATCCCCTTCGACCGCACTTATTTTGTGGAACAGGAAGCGGCGATGAAAGCGGCGCAACAGCGCGAATTTTACCTGTTGCTGGCGCGATGGGGTATCGTCGTGGTGGCGCTCGGCGCGGTATTCTTTGTGGTGCGCGGTATGCAGCGCAGTTTGAGTTTGCAACGGATGGAAGTGCTGCCCGACGGCACCGTCGCCGCCAAAGGCGCAATCTCCGAAGACCCGCGTGCAACACTGCTGGACTCCATTGATGTCGCCACGGCGCTTGACGGGTATGAGGGCTTGGGGCAGATTGGTCCGCCGGAATTCGGGGAATCGGAAAAAGAAGCCGCCGTCAAAATGCAGATGTTGCGACAATTGCAGTTGGTCGCTAAAAATCGCCCCGAAACCCTGGCGCAAGTCATACAATTTTGGCTGACAGAGGAATAATTACATGGCAGAACAACAAATTGATATGGAACTCACCGGCACACAGCGTGCCGCCGCCCTGCTGATTACGTTGGGCACGGAATCAGCGGCGCACATTCTGAAGCATTTCACCGATGATGAAATTGAAATGTTGACGTATGAGATTCTGCAGATGGGCACGGTTCCCGCGAAGGTCAAAGAGTATGTGGTGCAGCAAACTTACAACATGTCTTTTGTGACGGAAGGGATTGCCAGCGGCGGCACGGAATACGCGCGGGATATGCTCGCGCGGGCGATGGGCAACCAGAAAGCGCAGGAATTTTTAGACCGGGTGAAGGTGCGCGCGCAAGGTGCGCCCTTCGATTTCCTGAAAGACGCCGACCCGTCGCAGTTGGCAAATTCCATCAAAAACGAACACCCGCAGACCATCGCGCTCATCATTTCCCACCTGAAGCCGGCTATGGCGGCGAATGTCCTTTCCACGCTGGAAGAAGAATTGCAGGGCGAAGTCGCCAGCCGGATTGCGGCAATGGACCGCGTGTCGCCCGATGTGATTCTGGAAGTGGAAGCGGGTGTGAAAACCAAACTTTCAACCCTGCTCACCCAAGATTACTCCGCCGCCGGTGGGGTGCAGGCGCTAGTGAACATTCTGCACAAAGTTGACCGTTCAACCGAAAAGGTCATCATGGACGCGCTGGACGAATCGCAGCCGCAAGTGGCGGAAGAAGTCCGGCAGAAGATGTTCGTGTTTGAAAATATCGTCACGCTGGACGACCGCAGCATTCAGCGAATTTTGCGCGACGTGGACAGCAAAGACCTCATTCTGGCACTCAAGGGCGCCAGCGAAGAAGTTCGCAACCTCATTTTCCGCAATATGTCCAAACGCGCCTCGCAATTGTTGCAGGAAGACCTCGCCATCAGCGGACCCGTTCGGTTGCGGAATGTGGAAGAAGCACAGCAGCGCATCGTCAACGTCATTCGCCAGTTGGAAGCCGCCGAAGAAATTGTCATCGCGGGCGGCGGCGACGACATTGTAATGTAATTCACCTTACGCAGTTTGAGATTTGACAAGGTTCGGTATTTACAATGTGAATTTTGCCCCCTCCCCCTAACCCCCTCCCCCAAATTTGGGGGAGGGGGAACAAAAGGGGTGAGCGAGGGGGACGAAGTCCCCCTCGCTCTCTCTCACTCC
>JAJRSQ010000068.1 GCA_024278725.1 Chloroflexota bacterium | reverse complement strand
CGTTCATGCTGGCGGACACGCTAGTGGTGTACGACCACGCCTGGCAGCGATTGTTGGTCATCGCCAACGCGCACATCGCCGCCGATACCGACCCCCGCACGGCATACCGGCGGGCAGTGGCGCGGATTGACGAAGTGGTGGCGCGCCTCCATGCCCCCATCCCCGAACCGCCTGCCGCGCAGGGGGAAAATGGATACCCGACCGAGTTTGTCTCGAATGTGACGCAATCGGAATATGAAAACCGCGTGCGGCGGGCAAAAGCGTACATCCGCGCCGGCGATATTTTTCAGGTGGTGCCATCCCAGCGGTTGAGCAAACGCACGCCCGCCCATCCCTTCGCCATTTACCGCCATCTGCGGCGCATCAACCCGTCGCCGTATATGGTTTTTCTGCGATTGCCCGGCGGCGTGGGCGCGCCACCGCTGCACGTCATTTCCGCCAGCCCGGAACTGCACGTGCGGTTGGAAAACGGCACGGCAGAACTGCGACCCATCGCCGGGACGCGCTGGCGCGGGGCGTCGGCGGCGGAGGATGCGCAATTGGCGCAAGATTTGCTGGCGGATGAAAAAGAGCGCGCCGAACATGTGATGCTGGTTGATTTGGGGCGCAACGATTTGGGGCGGGTTTGTCAGCCCGGCACGGTTGCGGTGAAGGAAATGATGGTGGTGGAAAAATATTCGCACGTGATGCACATCGTTTCGGATGTGCAGGGGAAAATTGCGCCGGAACACGACGCTTTCAGCCTGCTGCGCGCCACCTTCCCCGCCGGAACTGTCACCGGCGCGCCGAAAGTCCGCGCCATGGAAATCATCGAGGAGCTGGAAACGGGCAAACGCGGATTGTATGCGGGTGTCATCGGTTACATCGGTTATGATGGCACCATGGACACCTGCATTGCCCTGCGGACGATGGTGATGCAGGGCGATACCGTCCACATTCAGGCGGGCGGCGGCGTGGTTGCCGACAGCGACCCGACGTATGAATATAATGAAAGTATGAACAAAGCTCGCGCGCTCGCTCTGGCGGTGCGGGAAGCGGAGAAAGCGGTCAGCTTTCAGCCGTCAGCGTTCAGGATTGAAGCATGAAAATCACGCCTCACGCATCACGCCTCACGGTTCACAAAGGACGAACGACCCATGACGAATCACGAATCACCAATCACCAATCAACCGCATGTGCTGGTCATCGACAATTACGATTCTTTCACTTACAACTTGGTGCAATATCTGGGTGAATTGGGGGCGGAAGTGACCGTTTTCCGGCACGATGAAATTTCGACGGATGAGATTGCCGCGCTTGCGCCCACCCACATCCTCATCTCGCCGGGTCCCGGCGACCCCGACGATGCGGGCATTTCGCTGGCGGTCATCGAGAAGTTTCACCGCACCATCCCCATTTTGGGGGTCTGTCTGGGGCATCAGTGCATCGGGCAGGCATTCGGTGGGAAAATCGGGGCGGCAAAAACGCTGATGCACGGCAAAACCTCGCAAATCCGGCACGATGGGCGGGGCGTGTTTCGGGACATTCCGCAGGATTTCACCGCCACCCGCTACCATTCGCTGGTGGTGGCGGAGGAATTGCCCGACTGTCTGGAAATCACCGCTCGTACCCCCGATGGCGAGATGATGGGTGTGCGGCACAAAGAATTTCCGGTGGAAGGGGTGCAGTTCCACCCTGAAGCCATTTTGACCGAACACGGTCACAAACTGTTGCAAAATTTTTTGGAGGGGAGTATGGCAATTCAAAATGAAAAATTGAAAAGGCAAAATGGGAAATTGCAGCGTGGCAATCCGGCGGTCAGCAGTCAGCGGTCAATCTCCAATCTCCAATCTCCAATTTCCACCATCCGCGCCGCCATCGCCAAAATCCTCGATGGCGAATCGCTGACGGCGGATGAATCGGACGCGGTGATGAGCCAAATTATGGCGGGCGAAGCGACGTCCGCGCAGATTGGCGCATATCTGATGGCGCTGCGGATGAAGGGCGAAACCGTGCCGGAAATTGTCGGCAGCGCGCGGGCGATGCGCCGGGCGGCAGTGCGCGTTTCGCCCCGCACCACCGATTTGGTGGACACCTGCGGCACCGGCGGCGACGGCGCGGGCACGTTCAACATCAGCACCACCGCCGCCTTCGTGGTCGCGGGGGCGGGGCAGGCGGTGGCAAAACACGGCAACCGCGCCGTTTCCGGCAAATCGGGCAGCGCGGATGTGCTGGAAGCATTGGGCGTCAATCTGGATGTCTCGCCCGAGCAGGTGGCGGACGCCATCGATGCGGTGGGCATCGGTTTTATGTTCGCCCCGAAACTTCATCCGGCGATGAAACACGCCATCGGACCCCGCCGCGAGTTGGGCGTGCGCACCATTTTTAACCTGCTGGGACCGCTCACCAATCCCGCCGGTGCGCCCGCGCAGATTATGGGCGTGTACGATGAAAATCTGACCGAAACGATTGCCGAAGTGCTGGGCGAATTGGGCAATCGGGCGGCGTTTGTGGTGCATGGCGCGGGCGGGCTGGATGAACTGACCACCACCGGCGCGAATCGGGTGAGCATTTTGCGCGATGGCGTCGTCCGCACCGAAACCATCCTGCCGGAAACCCTCGGCTTTGCGCGGGCGGAGGCGGCGGAATTGCAGGGCGGCGACGCTGCGGAAAATGCCGCTATCACCCGCGCCATTCTGGCGGGGGATGACCGCTCGGCGCGGCGGGATGTGGTGGCGTTTAACGCGGGCGCGGCGCTGGTCGCCGGGGGGAAGGCGGACACCCTCGCCGACGGCATTTCGCTGGCGCAAGAGAGTATCGACAGCGGCGCGGCGCTTGACGCGCTGGAAAAACTGGTCGCCTTCACCAACCGCCCGCCGGTTTTCAGCAGCCCGTATCGCAGTTTTGTGCCGTGATGAAGGGTAATTGGAGATTGGAGATTCGAGATTTGACCGCTGACCACTGACCGCTGAAAACTGACTGCTGACCTCTGAAAACCGATAACTGATAACTGAAAACCGAAAACCGAAAGCGACAACCGAACCTATGACGATACTCGACGACATCATCCGTTACAAAAAAAATATCGAACTGCCGAAACAGAAAGAAGCCGTTTCGCTCGCCACGGTGCGGGCGCAGGCGGTACTGGCTGACGCCGTGCCCGATTTT